>NZ_JBSGAW010000013.1:0-211575 GCF_053600955.1 Streptomyces sp. NPDC004838
CGCTGACACGACGTGCTCTGTCTGCCACGGAAACCCCGGCACCATGCCTGACCAGCGACAACACGGCGATCAAGTGCGGAAAGACAACAGCTTCTCAGATGGGCACTCCCGCCCTGCGGACGCCACCGGGCCACCCCGCCTCTTACCGTCCCCCGGTCGCCCGTGGTCCGAATAGAGCCGTGGACGACTCCGCTACCCGCCCATGTCCTCGAACGGCTCGTCCCGCTCAGGGGCGAGGACATCCCCCTCGTCCGCCCGTACGCACCGCTGGACGACACCCTGCGGCTTCGTGCCGTGCAACAGCCGCGGCGACGGGTGCTCGTACAGACGGGCAGTGCGCTCGAACTCTCCTGTGTTCCCCTCACTTACGGAGCCGACCTGTGACCCCCGACGCGCTCACCTCGCCTCCACCCACAGCCTTCACAGCCACCTGCGTCGGCTGCGGGTCCGCGACGGCCGCCCCGGTGAGCGTTCGCTGGATTCCCAGCATCAGCGGGTCCGGAACAACTCTGTACGCGTGCCCCCGCTGCGCACCGACGCTCAGCCACGGACCCACCCCCGGCGAAGAGGCTCTGCGCAGGTACCGCGCGCCGAGCACGGAGTAGGACCCTCGTTCCGGGCCTTCCTGCACTCGATGAGCGAAGGAATGGGCCGGAGCGATCACCCCTCGGGCCGGTGTCGGTATCCACCGGACCGGGGAAGGAGGGGCACCCGTCCTCTCACGGCCCCGGTCGCCCGAGCCCCCGCAGCGGCGACCGGGGCCACATCACGTACTCATCCACGAGACGTTGAAGCGGTGACCCCCTGCCCTCGTTCCCCAGCGCGGCCCTTGCCGCCCGGTCGGGACCGGCGCCCCAGCGCCGCAGCCCGAACCGGACGGCAAGGGCCCGTTGCCTGACCTGGTGTTTAGAAGACGCGTGCGGGGGTTTTCACCACCCGGACTCCGGCTGTTCGTACGGTCGTGGCTGGCCGTGGGCGGTTGTCGCTGTCCGGGCTCGTAGCCCACCTGTCACGGTTTTGTCGCCAGTGGTCACCCGTGAGCGGCCTCGCCCGGCCCAGGAACGGCCCAGTCCGGGGACGCCCAGGAGACGGCTATCAGCGCTAGCCTCAGCCAGTGAGCCAATCGACAATACAGCTCCTTCTCGCAGCCCTTGGGGTGGGCGGAACGCTGACAGCAGCGATCTTGACGCAAGTCCTACAGAAGAGGGCCGAACGCGAACGGAGAACCGCCGAAGACCTCCGAAGATGGCATGCTGAACGGTTCCGTGTCGCGAAGGAGCTGCTTTACAAGATCAAGGAGACAGAACGCATTCTCTGGAGCGCGTGTGCCAGTCTTCCCAATGAAGATGAGTATTCGAGACTTCGGCGGGCCGGGCATACGACGCTGTTGAACGTTCCCCAGACCGATGTTCCTCCAGACTCCGACGATCCGGTGATCTTTGATGTCATTCACTTGGAAATCGTTCGAGAAGCGCTTACGCAGGCGTTCGGACTCCTTGAAGCAGCAGAGCATCTAACAGCCGAGATCTCTATCCTCTCTGATGGGGCTACACCGACTGCGGCAGCGGTCATGTTCGAGGCGGCGTGGGATGCGGTCGGTGCTGTAGAAACAACACGCGGCACACAAGACGCGGCGTTCGAAGCGGTCTTGGCTGTGAAGGAGCCAATAGCCAGGTTTCAGGCGGCCGTGCGGGACGAGCTTGGCGTAACCGGTCCGACTGTAGTTCGGTCCGGTCGTGGTCGGTTGGCTCGGTAGCCCCTAGATCAACTCATCACTCACCCCTGCTCCCATCCCGTCCGCCTTCGACCCACACACCGTGGAGCGGTCGTGGTTCAGGGCGTCAAGGTGGAGCGCGCCACTGCACGAACGACCTTGACGCCCTGGGCCGCGACTGCTCGGCTCTGCCTGGGGCGAAGGTGGTCGGGATGGGAGCTCCCGCGACGCTCGCCATGCTCCGGCGTGCACTTGCGAGCGGTGCCCCGTCCATCCCGGAGTCTGAGCGCCCCCGCCGGAGGCGTCGTCTTGGAGCCGCGGGTTTGGTTCTCGTCTCATGCCTCCGGGCCTATCCAGTTGTGGGCGCGCGTCGGCGGGGCAGCGCCGAGCGGGCCGAAGGCAGGAGCGCGGGCGCAGCCAGAGCCGGGAAGCGCGCCCGGCGGAGCGGAGCGCAGCCGGGTGCCTTGATGAAGTGAAGAAGGTTTGAACCGCCCAACGGGCGTGACGGAATATCAGAAGTCTGTTCCGCCCCCATCCCGTCTCACAGTGGGTACGAGACCTCCAGGTTCTCCCCGGGAAGGTGGAACTCTTCCAGCGCGAGCGGTTTGCCGTCCTCGGTGGTCGTGACCCGGAGGATGTGGAGTAGGGGTACGCCTTCCCCGAGTCGTAGTGCCTGGGCCTGGTCGGGGAGTGGCATTCGGGGGCGGACGTGTTCGGTGAAGCGGAGTTCGTGGCCCATGTCGGCGAGCGCCTGGTATAGCTCGGGCGTTGCGGGCAGGGGCTTGTCCTCGTACGCCGTGCCCACGAGGACCGAGAACGGGACGTAGGTCCTGTGGAGTTGGCGGAGTCGGCCCTGGTCGGCGGTCTGCAAGGCGTCGTGCGTGAGCATGGGCTCGCCCGGGGGGATACGCAGGAGGTCCGCGAGAGCGAGTGGGGCGTCTGTGCGGGTGATCGTCGAGTCTTCCGCGTCGGTCCAGCGGATGCCGTCGGCCTCGACGTACGCGCCATCAGGGGTGCGGCGGACTCCGCGTCGGCGGGTGAGGGTCGGGCGGTTGTGGGGGGAGCGGACGAAGGTGCCCCGGCCCATGATCGCTTCGACGAGACCGGATGCGCGTAGCTCAGTGATGCCCTGGCGCACGGTGGGTCGGGTCACGCTGAACTGCTTGGCGAGAGCTTCTTCCGAGGGGAGCGGCTGGCCCGCGGGGAAGGTGCCGTTGAGGATGCCTTCGCGCAGGTAGTCGGCGATCTGCCGGTACTTCGGCTGCGTCTTCTTCGGCGGCATACGGGCCCTCCGTGCCGTGGCGACTGCTCGGGTGTTCGTCCGGTTGGGCAGGTTGCCCAACGTCGTGGACAGCCTCGCTCATTACCTGCCGCTTGACAACCCGTAGTACGGGATGCACCCTTGAGCCTCAACCCGTACTACGGGTGGTCAGGCAACCCGAAGGGACGACCTTCAGGGTGTGACAGCAGAGGAGTTCAGCAAGTGGCAACCCTTCCGATCGACACTGCGAAGTTCACGGGGATGATCTGCGCGGTCGCGCCGTCCCCGCGTGTCGCCAACCGCGAGACCGGACAGCTCAAGATCGACCGCGAGACCGGCAAGACGATGTATCAGGTCGGCCTGTGCCTCATGAGCGGGGCGACGGCCGAGGTCGTGAACGTGAGCGTTCCCGGCGAGCCGACCGGCGTGCAGCTCGGTATGCCCGTGCAGGTGCGGAACCTCGTCGCCATGCCGTGGGAGAACGACGGACGGCACGGGATCGCCTTCCGGGCCGAAGAGATCAAGCCCCTTTCCGCTGCGGCCGGGAAGGGGGCCGGACAGTGACCGTCCTGGCCACCGACCACGATGCCGGTCCTGTCTGGCTGAGCTGGGTTCTGCTGGTGGCCGTGGTGTCGGGGGCGGGTCTGCTCATCGCGGGCCCGGCCCTGCGCCGCCGCTACCCGATCGGCTGGTGGCTGGTGTTCGGCTACCCGGTCGCCTGCCTTCGGGTCGTACGGACCTGGCGGGCGCTCATGGCCGGGTGCGGCCTGGCCGTGAGCCGCAAGGCCGCGCTGATCGTGGTCTCCGGGCTCGTCGGCAAGGGAGCGCCCCCACCCCAGCCGCACGTCCCCCGGCACGGAATCATCCGGCCGACCGGTGTGGGCTTCTGGATGCTGGTCCGGCTGCTGCCCGGCCAGACCCCGGAGGACTTCGTCAAGGCCGCGCCCGCCATGGCACACGCCTGGGAGGTGCACGCGGTGCGCGTGACCGTGTGGAAGCCCGGTGTCGTACGGATCGCGGCGTCCGCGACCGACCCGCTGCAAGCACCCCGAATAGCCAAACGAGCCGGTGACGGAAGGCTGTTACGTGTCGCCGTCGGAGCCCTGGAGACTGGCGCTCAGTGGGTCGTCGACCTGCGCCGCGTTCCTCACTGGCTGATCGTCGGTGCCACCCGGTCCGGGAAGTCGACGCTCGTCAACGCCTTGGTGGCCGGCCTGGCTCCGCAGCCTGTCGCCCTGGTGGGGATCGACTGCAAGGGCGGGATGGAACTCTCGCTCTACGGTCCCCGGCTCTCCGCACTGGCGACCAACCGTGCGCAGGCGGTCAAGCTCCTGTCGGCGCTCGTGGACCTGACCCTCGACCGGATGGCGGTCTGCCGTGCCGCGCACGTCCGGAACGTCTGGGGCCTGCCGGACACCACGCGGCCGGTCCCGGTGGTTGTGATCGTGGACGAGATCGCCGAACTCTTCCTCATCGCGAGCCGCAGCGAGAAGGACGAAGCGCAGGCGGCGGCCACCGCCCTCATCCGCCTCGCCCAACTCGGCGCGGCCCTCGGGGTCTTCCTCATCGTCGCCGGGCAGCGCGTCGGCTCCGACATGGGCCCCGGAGTCACCGCCCTGCGCGCCCAGCTCGCCGGTCGTGTCTGTCACCGGGTGTCCGATCCGGGCACGGCGGAGATGGCGCTCGGGGACCTCAACCCGGACGCGCTCAAGGCTGCTCAGGCGATCACGCCCGAACAGGCCGGTACGGCGGTCCTCGCCTCCGGCGACGGCTGGGAACGGGCCCGGTCCTTCCTCATCTCGGAAGCGGACGCGGAAGCCATCGCCGCTGAGAACGCGCACCTGACCCCGTGCCTGCCGCAACTGATCGACGCCATGGGCGGAACCCCTGACAGCCCGGATGTCCGTATCGAACGGATCGACCGCCCCGACGGCGAAACCGGCACAGGGGATGCGCCGTGCTGATCACCATGTCGGCCGTGCTCCTGCTCGGCCTGCTGATCTGGTTCCTCCTCCGCATCCGCTATCTGCGGCTGCCCGACGTCCTGATCTCCGGACTCTTCGGCTTCCTGCTGGCCACGACCGCAGCCGCGCCCGTCGTCCAGACGGCCATCGACGGAGTGAGCGGTCTCCTTGCTCAGCTCCGTTTCTGATCAACCACAGCACAGAAAGGAGAGGGGATCCATGCCCCCGTACACCATCCGCTCCGGTGACCGGAACGCGTTCATCACCGGACTCCGGGAGCTGGCGGACTACCTGACCACCCACCCCGGGGTGCTCGTCCCGCGTAACCCGTCCTTCGCCGTCCTGGTCCAAGCCGCTGACACCGCAGCGCGGGAAGAGGGCGCGAACTGGATCGCCATCCCGCTCGGCGTTCCGGTCGACGACATCGGCGAGGGCTACTACACGGCGTGCCGCGACTTCGGGCCGATCGCGTACCGCGTGTACGCGACTCCGCCCGGGGCACGGCAGTGACCGCGATCAAGACAGGTTCCCGACGGGGCGCGAAGTCGCCAAACCCGACCCCGTCAGGAACCCACTCCATCCGCCACGTACGCAGTGAAAGGAGTCGACACACATTGTCCACCAGGAAGCACCCGCGTACGCCCGTGTGCGGGCTGCGCGATGAAGAACGCGCGATGTGCGACGGCCGGGAACAGGTCGTCCTCGTCGCCCTCGACGGCACGGAACAGCGTCTCTGCCCGGCGCACGCTGCCGCGCTCTGGCTGACCGATCCGACGCTCCGCTTCAGCGCCAAGACACGTCCGCAGGCGATCGCTGCCGTCATGGGGCAGGCGTTCGGGGGTCCGCGATGACCGATCCCGTACGCCTTCCCCAGGGCGTGGCCGCTCTCGTCGAGCGCGCGACCACACCCGAGTTCGACGCCTGGCGGCGGAACGTCGTCGCACTCGGCGGCTGCACCAACCCGGTCCATCTCGTCGGCGAGACGGCCGTGTTCGACACGGCCACGGGTCAAGCACTGCTTACCTACTCCTCCGGAACCTACGGCGGTCGGCTGCTGGTCACCTGCGGCAACCGGCGGTCGGCGGTCTGCCCGGCCTGCGCTCATGTGTACCGGGGGGACACGTACCAACTGATCCGGGCCGGGCTCGTCGGCGGCAAGGGCGTCACGGAAGCGGTCGCCGGGCATCCGCAGGTGTTCGCCACGCTGACCGCACCCGGCTTCGGCCCGGTCCACGTACGACGTGACCGCAACGGCCGAGTGCACGCCTGCCGTCCCCGCTCGTCGGCGGACCGCTGCCCCCACGGTCGCCCGGCGGGGTGCCACACCCGGCACGAGCCCAATGACCCTCGGCTCGGCGAGCCGCTGTGCCCGCGCTGCTACGACTACGCCGGAGCCGTGCTCTGGCAGTCCCACGCAGGGCGGCTCTGGCACCGCTTCACCATCGAACTCCGCCGCGACCTGGCCCGGCAGGCAGGCATCTCCCGTACGGACTTCGCAGGGGCGGCCCGGCTCTCGTACGCCAAAGTCGCCGAGTACCAGCGGCGCGGCCTGGTCCACTTCCACGCGGTCGTACGCCTCGACGGCCCGGACGGCCCACACCAGGAGCCGCCCACCTGGGCCACGTACGAACTCCTCGCCGAAGCGGTCCGGACGGCGGCCGAACGAGTACGCCTGACCGCCCCCGGGCCCGGCATCATCGGTCCCCGCGTCCTCCGCTTCGGCGTCCAGACCGACGTACGGCCGATCACCGGCACCGGCAAGGTCGCCGGGTACATCGCCAAGTACGCCACGAAAGGAGCCGAAGCGGCCGGGGCGGTCGACGGCCGTATCCACTCCGGCAGAGACCTCGTCCTACTGCCGGTACGGGCCCATGCGCTCCGCATGATCGGTACCTGCTGGTGGCTCGGCGCACTCCAGCCCTTCGCGCCTCTTCAGCTCCGCCGCTGGGCACACATGCTCGGCTACCGCGGCCACTTCTCCACCAAATCCCGCGCCTACTCCACCACCCTGACCGCCCTCCGCAACGCCCGCACCGAACACCGCGCCCAACGTCAACGCGAAGCCCTCGGCCTGAGCGACCACTCCACCATCACGGTCGGCCACTGGCGCTACGCCGGACGCGGCTACACCCCCGAAGCCGCCCTCATCGCACCCCCGGCACCGCACACGAAGGGGGCCGTTCGATGACGCACACCGTGATCGCACGGAAGTGGCACACCACCGCCGAGGTCGCCGCCATGCTCGGCTTCGGCCTCTCCAAGACCAAGACCCTCGTCCTCACCGGAGAGATCCGCTCCGTCAAGGTCGGCCGCAACCGCCGCATCCTGGCGGCCTGGGTCGACGACTACATCCAGCGCGTCACGACCGACACCGAAGGGGCGCTGGCATGAGCGGCAAGCGTGGAAACGGCGAGGGCTCCATCTACCCGTACAAGAACGGCTACGCGGCCTACGTCTGGGTCACCAAACCGGACGGCACGCGGGCCCGGAAGTACGTCTACGGCAAGACCCGCGATGAGGTCCACAGCAAGTGGATCAAGCTTCACGCGGAGTCCAAGAAGGGGCCGGTGGCGACCTCGACACCGACGCTCGCGACGTACCTCGCCTACTGGCTGCGGGACGTGGTCGAGCCCAACCTCCGGCCGCTGACGGCGGCGACGTACGAGACGGCCGTACGGCTCTACATCGTGCCCTTCCTCGGCTCCCGGCGTCTCGACCGGCTGACCGTGCAGGACATGAGGAGCTGGCTCAACAAGCTCGCCGAAGCCTGCCAGTGCTGCGCACAGGGCAAGGACGAACGTCGGCCCGAGGAGAAGCGCAGGTGCTGCGCCATCGGGAAGTGCTGCCGGGGGACCCTCGCCAAGCGGTCCGTCAACGACGCGAGGACGGTCCTCCGGAGTGCCCTCACCAATGCCGTGGTGGAGGAGCGGATCTCCCGGAACGTCGCCCAGCTCGTCAAGGTCCAGCGTGCCCGGCGCAGGAAGCCCGACCCGTGGTCGGTGGAGGAGGCGTGCGCCTTCCTGGCGAATGCCCAGACCTGGCGGGACAGCCTCTACGCGGCGTACTCCCTGATCCTCGTTCTGGGCCTGCGCAAGGGCGAGGTACTGGGTCTGACCTGGTCGGATGTCGATCTCGAAGCGGGTGAGCTGCGGATCCGGCATCAGCTCCAGAGGGTCCGCCGACGTCTGATCCACACCGACACGGCCAAGACCGAGGCGTCCGAAGCGGTCCTCCCGCTGCCGGGTATCTGCCTGGCTGCCCTGCGGCTCCGCCGACAGGCACAGGAAGCCGCCCGGCTGAAGGCGGGGGAGCTGTGGGCGGAGTCGGATCTCGTCTTCACGACGCGGTACGGCACTCCGGTCGAGCCGCGTAACTTCAACCGCGAGTTCAACCGGCGGTGCGGTCGCGCCGAGGTGCGGATCATCCGCGTCCATGACACCCGGCACACCTGCGCCTCGCTTCTGGCGGCGCTCGATGTCCACCCGCGCATCGCCATGCAGATCCTCCGGCACTCGGAGATCGCGGTGACCATGGAGGTCTATACGCACGTTCCCTCCGCTGCGACCCGGAAGGCGCTCCGGAAGCTCGGCAAGGCCCTGGACGGCAGCAAGCCGAAGCCTGGGAAGGGCAAGGAGAAGAAGATCAAGAAGCGGCCAGGCGGTCGCCGGGAGCCGTAGCGGTTGCTGTACTCCGCTGCTGTATAGACACTCAGAGGGCCTAGCGAATGATCTCGCTAGGCCCTCTGACCAGTGTCGGGGTGGCGGGATTTGAACCCACGACCTCTTCGTCCCGAACGAAGCGCGCTGCCAAGCTGCGCTACACCCCGATGTCACCGGCTTCACGGCGACAACGATTACTTTAGCCCACCCGCGGCCCCAGGCGAAATCCGGTTTTCGTGGGCTGGAGCCGGTCCGGAAGGGGGCTACTCCCTCTCGACCAGGGTCAGGAGGGTCGCCTCAGGGGGGCAGGCGAAGCGGACGGGGGTGTAGCGGTTGGTGCCGCAGCCGGCGGAGACGTGGAGGTAGGCGGTGTTGCCCGATGCGTGGTGGTTGGAGAGGCCACGGGCGCGGTCCGTGTCGAGGTCACAGTTGGTGACGAGGGCGCCGTAGAAGGGGATGCGGAGCTGGCCGCCGTGGGTGTGACCCGCAAGGATCAGGGGGTAGCCGTCGGTGGTGAAGGCATCGAGGGTACGGAGGTACGGGGCGTGGACGACGGCCAGGGAGAGGGCCGCGTCGGGCTCGGGGCCGCCCGCGACCTTCTCGTACCGGTCGCGCTTGATGTGGGGGTCGTCAAGGCCGGTGAACGCGACCTCGCCGGCGTCCAGCTTCAGGCGGCCGCGGGTGTTGCTCAAGCCGACCCAGCCCGCGGCGTCGAACGCGTCCCGGATCTCCTGCCAGGGGTTGTGGACGGCGCCGACCGCGGGAGCGTTGCCGTTCAGGCCGTGGCGGCCCTGGGCCTTCTCCAGCAGGTAGCGGGCCGGGTTGCGGAGCTTGGGGCCGTAGTAGTCGTTGGAGCCGAACACGTACACCCCCGGGAACTCCATCAGCGGGCCCAGCGCGTCCAGGACCTCCGGGACGCCCTCCGGGTCGGAGAGGTTGTCGCCCGTGTTCACGACGAAATCGGGGCGCAGACCCGCGAGGGACTGGAGCCAGGCGCGCTTTTTGCGCTGGCCGCCGACCATGTGGATGTCGGAGACCTGGAGAACGCGGAGGGGGCGCATCCCCGTCGGGAGCACGGGGACCGTCAGCCGTCGGAGCCGGAAGGAACGGGCCTCGAAGGCGGCGGCGTAGGCGATGCCGGCTGCGCCGACTGCCGTGATTCCCAGGGGTACTCCGTAGCGTGCGCGCATGTGTCCATCGTCGCAGACCCGGAAGCCCCGGAAGAGCCAGGAGGCGGACGGGCGTTCGCCCGGCCCGGACGGTTGAGGCGCCAACGTCGAGTGCATGGCCTGGCGGGTCGTGGGAGCCGCGCCAAGTCCGTGCCGGCCGGATGCGGGCGCGATGCGGACCGGGCGGATGCGGACCGGGCCGGATTTTGTACCGGGCGGATGTGGGCCTGGCCCGATTCGTACCGGTCGGATGCGGGTCGCTCGGATCCGCGTCCACGGTTCACGCCCGCTGAGCCCGTGCTCGGACCGTCGGCCGCGTTCTCCGTTCGTACGGTCTTCTGGACCATTCAGGTCGGGGCCGGCCGGCCCCGTGTCGCACCGCCGGGTGGTCCCGCACCGGTCAGCCCGAGTCCCAAGGCGCACATACGGACGCCCCCGCCCGAAATGGTCGGGCGTTCCCGTCTCCCCACCTGCCACACTCCCTGTATGACTACGCTCAAGGCCAAGCTCAAGGAAGACCTCACCGAGGCGATCAGGGCGCGCGACGAACTGCGTTCGTCGACGCTCCGGCTGACCCTCTCCGCCATCACGAAGGAGGAGGTCGCGGGCAAGACGGCCCGCGAGCTGTCCGACGAGGAGGTGCAGAAGGTGATCGCCAAGGAGGCGAAGAAGCGCCGTGAGGCGGCCGACGCGTTCGCCCAAGGCGGCCGGGCCGAGCAGGCCGAGCGGGAGAAGGCGGAGGGGGTTCTCCTTGACGCGTACCTTCCGCAGCAGCTCAGCGACGACGAACTGCGCCAGATCGTGGCCGGGGCCGTCGAGGAGGCTCGGGCGGCCGGTGCGGAGGGGCCGCGGGCCATGGGGGCCGTCATGAAGATCGTCAACCCGAAGGTCGCGGGCCGTGCGGAAGGCGGCCGGGTGGCCGCGGCCGTGAAGCAGCTGCTCGCGGGCTGACGGATTCCGAGCGGCACCTCCATCCGCCGCGCGCATTCGCAGAGCGCACATCCGCAGGCAGGCAGGCAGACCGCACGACCGGAAGGCCAGGCTCCCGGAGATCCCCGAGAACCCGGAGATCTGGCCGAGACGCCGGGTGCCGGGACGCCGAGGCGGCTGGATCCGGGAGCCGATCCGCCCGACCCCGAGTTCCCGGCTCGCCCCGCGCCCCGCGCCCCGCGCCCCGCGCCCCGCGCCGCGAGCGCCGCGCCGCGAGCACCGCGCCGCGAGCACCGCGCCGCTCCGACGCCGAGGGGCCCAGGTCATCTCTCCCGACCCGGGCCCCTCCGCCGTTCTCCGCTTCAAGCCGCGCTCGTCACCGCTGAGCGCCGTCACCTTCGGTGACCGCGGCGCCGATCACCGTCACGGTTCGAAACCGCCGCCGCCGTCCCGGCCCACGCCGCCGGTGAGCAAGCCGCCGGTGGCGCTCGGTCCGCCGTCAGGGGTGCCTGAACCGCCGCCGCCGGTGGGGCCCTGAGCGCCGCCGTTGTCGCCGCCGCCGAGCAGGCCCGGTGCCGTGGAGATGCCGGGGATCGGGTTCTCGCCGGCGCCGCCGTTGCCCCTGTTGCCCCGGCCGCCCTCGCCGTCTCCGTCGCCCTCGCCGTCGCCCCTGTCACCGGGCTTGCCGTCGTCCGGGCGGTCCTCTTCCTCCGGCTGCGGAGGCTGCGGGATCGAGACGCTGTTGAAGGAAGGGGCCTCCTTGCCCGCGAGCGCGCCGGTCATCATGCTCCGCCAGATCGAGCCGGGGACCTCACCACCGAAGACCTTCGGCTTGTACCTGCCGCCGATGGTGATGTTCTCCATCTTCACCTGCTGGCTGGCGCTGCCCACCCAGACCGCTCCGGCGAGGTTCGGGGTGTAGCCGACGAACCAGGCGTTGCGCCGCTCGTCCGTCGTACCGGTCTTGCCCGCGTTGTCACGACCGGTCAGACCGGCCCTCTGGCCCGTACCGGAGTCGATCACATCGCGCAGCAGCGTGTTGATCGAGTCGGCCGTCCGCTCGCTCATCGCCCTCGTGCAGCTGCTCTTGGGCACTTCGAGGTTCTTGCCGTCCGCCGTACGGATCGACTCGATGGCGACCGGGGTGCAGTACGTGCCGCGGTTGGCGAAGGTCGCGTACGCGTTCGCCATGGTGAGCGGGGAGATGCCCCGCGAGCCGAGCGACATGGCCGCGGGCGAGACGGGCAGCTTCTCGCCGTCACCCTGCAGCACGCCGAGTTTGTCGGTCATGTTCACGACTGGGCAGAGACCGATGTCCGCGATCATCTGCACGAAGTACGTGTTGACCGACAGCGCCATCGCTTCCTGGAGCGGGTACGGCCCCTTCTCCGACTCCAGCTCGTTCTCCAGCTTGCTGCCCTCGGAGTTCACCCACGGTTTGCCGCTGTCACACGTCTGGATAGGGCTGGGGTACGGCATGGAGTACGGCGCCGCGTACGACTGGTTCACCGGCTTGCCCTGCTCCAGGGCCGCGGCCGCCACGAACGGCTTGAAGGTCGAGCCGACCGGGAAGCCGTAGTTCGACCCCTCCATCTTCTTGTCGACGGAGTAGTTGATCTGGGTCTCGTTCTTCCCGAAGCCGTACGGCTTGGACTGGCCCATCGCGAGAACCTTGCCGGTCCCCGGCTGGACCATGGTCACCGCGGTGGCGACCTTGTCCCCCTGGTACACGTACTCCTTGATCGCTTTCTGTGCAGACTCCTGCGCCTTCGGGTCCAGCGTGGTCTTGATTGTCAGGCCGCCCTGGTTCCAGAGCTTGACCCGATCCTGCCTGGTCTTGCCGAAGACCGGGTCGGACAGGAAGGTCGCGCGTACGTAGTCGCAGAAGAAGCCCGCGCCCCTGACCGCCGTGATGCAGCCGTTCTTCGGCTCGGTCTTCTTGAGCTGGATCGGGGTGGCCTTCGCCTTGTCCGCCTCGTCCTGCGAGATGTCACGGACGTCGGCCATGCGCTGGAGCACGATGTTCCGGCGCTTGGTCGCCTCCTCCGTGTCGTTGACGGGGTCGTAGCGGCTGGGGGACTGGACGAGGCCCGCGAGCATCGCCGCCTCCTCCAGCTTCAGGTCCTTGGCCTTCTTGGAGAAGTAGCGCTGGGACGCGGCCTCGACGCCGTACGCCTGCTGGCCGAAGAAGGTGATGTTGAGATAGTTCTCCAGGATCTTCTTCTTGCCCAGCTCCTCCTCGACCTGGATCGCGTACTTCAGCTCCTGGATCTTGCGGCCGAGTGTCTGCTGAGTGGCCTGGGCGACCTTGTCGGGGTCGTCGCCGGCCTCCTCCACGAAGACGTTCTTGACGTACTGCTGCGTCAGCGTCGACGCGCCCTGGGCGACACCGCCGGACTGGGCGTTGCGGTTGAGAGCACGGAGCACGCCCTTGAGGTCGATCGCGCCGTGCTCGTAGAAGCGCGAGTCCTCGATCGCGACGATCGCCTTCTGCATGTACGGCGAGATCTGGTCGAGGGGGACCACCGTGCGGTCGCGGCTGTAGACCGTGGCGATCTGGCCTCCGTTGGCGTCCAGGACGGTGGTGCGCTGGCTCAGCGGGGGCGTCTTGAGGTTCGCGGGGATCTCGTCGAACCCCTGGACCGTTCCCTTGGCCGCGAGCCCCAGCGCGCCGGCGGCGGGCAGGGCGATGCCCGCGAGCACCGCTCCCGAGAGCACGCTGACACCGAGGAACTTGGCGGCTTGCTGGGTCCCGGTCAGACCCCCACCCGAGCGCTTCTTCGACATGTAGTGCAGCCTACGTTCTCATTCGCCGGACATAGGTATAGGCCATGGCCTAAGCTGCTATCAACTGTCACAGCAGTGCGGTTGCGTATCAAGGCGATCCCGGAATCCACAGCAAGTTCGTGGCGTGTCCCATAGTCATCGGACGCCTGCGGCAGGGAAAGTGGAATCAAGCCTTCCGTGCCCGAATTCAAGCCGAATCCGCATTTTGTCTCACCCGATGTCTGCTGTGACTCGGCTGGTACGCCCCGAATTGTCGGGAAAGTTCGCTATGCCCTCAGCTCACTCCCCTGGGTGATCTGCCGCGTACCCATAGTCCGTTCGGGCCATTCGAGATTGGGCACGCAGGGGGTGTTGTACCGCGCCCGCCTTCCGTAACGTCCTCAACTGGCAGCGGTGAATATGCCGATGCCGCCGTGGGGGAGCCTCGATTCGGGAGAGGACGGCAGCCGGGATGGGCTGGGTAACCGACTGGAGTGCGCAGGCAGCCTGCCGCACTACCGATCCAGATGAACTGTTCGTACAAGGGGCGGCTCAGAACAGGGCCAAGGCGGTGTGCACCGGATGTCCGGTGCGGACCGAGTGCCTTGCTGATGCCCTCGACAACCGCGTGGAGTTCGGCGTTTGGGGGGGAATGACCGAAAGGGAGCGGCGTGCGCTGTTGCGCAGGCGTCCCACGGTCACTTCCTGGCGCAGACTTCTCGAAACAGCGCGAACGGAGTATGAGCGGAGCGCGGGCATCCTGCCCGTGGGCCTCGACGACGACGAGACGTACGAGGCATACGCGGCTGTGGGATAGCTCACACGGTCGTGAGGTGGTTCAGGGGCTCGTCCGGGGACGGCGCAGGGCCCTGTGGACCGCGTGGGGCGTGCGTATGGGGGCGTACGTACGCCAAGGTCGTCCATGCCCGTGTGTGCACATGGGGCGGGCAGCGGTAACGCGCGACGCGAAGTGGGGCCGTCGAGAGGCGGCGAACACGGGCGTACGCGGCGGTCGTCATGCCCGCGTGGCCGCACGCCCTTGTGCGACATCGTGTTCTGCCGTGACTTCGGGTTTCGCCCGGCGCGGCTTTCTCCGGCCCTGGCTGTGGGCTTGGGCTGCCTTGTCTGTCAACTGCCCTGCCCGCGCCCGTGCCTGTGAACCTGCCCTGACCGCGGGTTCGCGGCGCCCCGCTGGTCGGCGCCCCGGCCTGCCTCGAAGCGGCTGCTGACGAGGGGGCCGCCTTCGCGGTGTCCGAAGGAGCCTGGGTGCCGTGCGGTGTCCGACGGTGTTCTGTACGGCTCGGCCGAGACGGACCGGCCGTCGCCTAGCCGGTAGCGCTCCTGCCGCCGGTCGCCAACTGATCGCCGATGGCCCGCAGACCCGCCAGATCGTGTACGTCGCCTGGCAGGGCGGCTACTTGAGCCACCGCCACTTCGGGGTGGAGCGCGGTGAAGCGGTCGCGCGTCCGCTGCTCGCGCGCGAGCACCTGCATCCGTTCGGCGTGCAGGCGCAGCAGACCGGCCGTCAGCTGTTCAGTGGAGTGTCCGGTGTGATCCTCGGGGTCTTCCGGGTGTTCCAGGTGTTCAGGGGGCTCGGGGGTGCGGCGAAGTTCGGGAGAGTGGTGCGGGGAAGGGCTCACGGACGGGGTTTCGGGAGAGGCGCCCGTGGCCTCACGAACACCAGTCTTCCCCGGCCCCTGATCCACAATGCGGCCCCGTGCAAGATTTTCTGTGGCAGCCGGTGTGGCGTCCGTCTCCTCGTCCGTCGCGTTGCCGGTCGCGTCGTCCGTCGCGTCGTCCGTCTCTTCAGCCGTCGTCTGTACGTCTGTTTCTCCGGCCGGTTGGGCGGCAGGCGCGTCGGTCGCCGCATCGGCCGGTTCCCCGGCGGTCAGCGTCTCCGCGGCCGAGAGCGCCCGTTCGGCGGAGAGCCGGGCGGCGCCGCTGCCGTGGACCCGGTTGAGGACCAGACCGGCCAGGGGCATCCCCTCGTCGGCCAGCCGTTCCACGAAGTACGCCGCCTCCCGCAGCGCGTCCCGCTCCGGTGCCGCCACCACGAGGAAGGCCGTGCCGGGGGCCTGGAGGAGCCGATAGGTGGCGTCTGCCCTGGTGCGGAAGCCGCCGAACATCGTGTCCATCGCGGTGACGAAGGTCTGTACGTCACGCAGCAGTTGGCCGCCGAGAAGCTTGCCGAGCGTTCCCGTCATCATCGACATGCCGACGTTGAGGAACTTCATCCCCGCCCGGCCGCCCATCTTCGCCGGGGTCATCAGCAGCTTGATGAACTTCCCGTCCAGAAACGACCCCAGCCGCTTGGGCGCGTCCAGGAAGTCCAGCGCGCTGCGCGACGGGGGAGTGTCGACGATGATCAGGTCCCACTCGTCGCGGGCCCGCAGCTGGCCCAGCTTCTCCATCGCCATGTACTCCTGCGTGCCCGCGAAACCGGCCGACAGGGACTGGTAGAAGGGGTTCTCCAGAATCGCGCGGGCGCGTTCCGCGTCCGCGTGGGCCTCGACGATCTCGTCGAAGGTCCGTTTCATGTCGAGCATCATGGCGTGCAGTTCGCCCCCCGACCCTTGACCGTCGGCTTCTATGCCCTTGACCCGGCGCGGGGTGTTGTCGAGGGAGTCGATGCCGAGGGACTGGGCCAGCCGGCGCGCGGGGTCGATGGTCAGCACGACGACATGACGGCCGCGCTCGGCGGCTCGTACGCCGAGGGCGGCGGCGGTCGTCGTCTTGCCGACCCCGCCCGAGCCGCAGCACACGATGATGCGGGTGGCCGGATCGTCGATGAGCGGGTCGACTTCGAGGGGCGTGGCCGACGCGTCCAGGGTCATGAACCGGTCCCTTGCTTCCCTTGCTCGATCGCTTGCGGGTTCCCTTGCTTCTGCTGGTCCTGCTTCTGCTTCTGCGTCTGGTCCTGCGTCTCGTTCTGTTCCGGTGTCCGCGCTCGGTTCGGCGTGCGACTCCGTGTCTGCTGTGCCTGGTGCGTCGTTTGGCTGCGGAGTTCCCTCGCCAGCCGGTAGAGCCCCGCGAGGTCCACTCCCTCGCTCAGCAGCGGCAGTTCGTACGACGGCAGATCGAGGCGGTCCAGTGCGGAGCGCTGCTCGCGCTCCAGCTCGACGCGCCGGGCGTGGTCGGCGGCCTGGTGCAGCAGCGGGGTGACGAGCCTGGCCGCGCCGCTCACCCCGGCTCCGGTGAGCGCCTTGGCGATCTCCGTACGCCGGTCGCCCGCGGCGCTGCGTACAGCCTCCTCGTCGAGGATGTGCGGGCGGACCATGTTCACGATCACCCGGCCGACGGGGAGGTCGGCGGCGCGCAGTTCGGCGACGCCGTCCGCGGTCTCCTGGACCGGCATCTCCTCCAGCAGCGTCACCAGATGGACGGCTGTCTGGGGAGACTTGAGCACCCGCATCACGGCCTGGGCCTGATTGTGTATCGGGCCGAACTTCGCGAGCCCGGCCACCTCGTCGTTCACATTGAGGAACCGCGTGATCCGGCCGGTGGGCGGGGCGTCCATGATGACGTAGTCGTACACGTACGAACCCTGCTTCGTCCGCCGCCGCACGGCCTCGCACGCCTTGCCGGTCAGCAGCACATCGCGCACTCCGGGCGCGATGGTCGTCGCGAAGTCGATCGCGCCGAGCTTTTTGAGGGCACGTCCGGCGCTGCCGAGTTTGTAGAACATCTGGAGGTAGTCGAGAAGGGCGCGCTCGGCGTCGATGGCCAGGGCGAAGACCTCTCCACCGCCCGACGCGACGGCGATTTTCCGCTCCTCGTAGGGGAGCGCTTCCGTCTCGAAGAGCTGTGCGATGCCTTGCCTCCCCTCGACCTCGACGAGAAGAGTCCGCTTTCCCTCGGTCGCGAGGGCGAGCGCGAGGGCGGCGGCGACCGTCGTCTTACCGGTGCCACCCTTGCCGCTGACGACCTGGAGCCTGCTCACGCTTTCGAGCCTAACCAGTCGGGCCGCGCGCTACGCACGTGGTCGCGTGCGGGCTGCGTCACTCGGTGCCAGGTAGGTGACGGTGCAGGGGGGGAGGTACTGGGGAGGGGCGGCGCGGGGTTGGCGGGGTCGGGGACGACCGGGAGACGACGGGACCCGACCGCTGCCGGCCCGGCAGCGTCAGGTGACGGACCGCTGTCGGGGCCGGGCTGCGTCATGGGTCCGTCCGGTCCTACGGCTACAGTCGCCCCATGACCAAGTGGGAATACGCGACTGTGCCCCTTCTCGTGCACGCGACCAAGCAGATTCTGGACACCTGGGGCGAGGACGGGTGGGAGCTCGTCCAGGTCGTTCCCGGGCCCAACAACCCCGAGCAGCTCGTGGCGTACCTGAAGCGGGAGAAGTCCTGATGAGCGGAGTCGTCGACGCCAAGCTCGCCGAGTTGGGGCTGACGCTGCCGGAGGTCGTGCCTCCGCTGGCCGCGTACCAGCCGGCCGTGGTCTCGGGGCCGTACGTCTTCACGGCCGGGCAGCTCCCGATGGTGGAGGGAAAGCTCCCTGTCACCGGGAAGGTGGGCGCCGAGGTCACCGCCGAAGAGGCCAAGGATCTCGCCCGCGTCTGCGCGCTCAACGGCCTGGCCGCCGTGAAGTCGGTCATCGGTGATCTGGACCGGATCGCCCGCGTGGTGAAGGTCGTCGGCTTCGTGGCCTCCGCGAGCGACTTCACCGGGCAGCCCGGTGTCCTCAACGGCGCGAGCGAACTGCTGGGCGAGGTGCTCGGCGACAAGGGCGTGCACGCGCGCAGCGCCGTGGGCGTCGCGGTGCTCCCGCTGGACGCGCCGGTCGAGGTCGAGTTCCAGGTCGAGCTGGTCCAGGACTGATCCCGTACCGCCGGCGCCGAGTCGTCGGTCGGCACAAGGAGGTGTGAGGCGGCCGGGTCTCCCGGCCGCCTCACACCTGTAGTTCCTCGGTCTGGCCCGCCGCGTCCATCAGGCCCAATCCACCTGCATGGGCCATCTTCGTTCCACGTGAAACCGGGCGCCCCTCGAACATCTCGGCGGATTTGCATAGCATCCGGCCATGTCCAATGGTCAGTGGTATCCCCCGGAGTGGCCCGACAGGATTCGCGCGCTCGCGGCCGGTGAACTCACTCCCGCGCCGGCGAAACGGGCCGCGACCGTGCTGTTGCTGCGCGACACGACGGACGGCCCCGCCGTTCATATGCTGCGCCGCCGCGCCTCCATGGCCTTTGCCGGAGGTGCGTACGCCTATCCGGGTGGCGGCGTGGACGACCGCGACTCCCGGCCGGTCCGCTGGGCGGGTCCCTCGCGTACGGAGTGGGCAGCCCGGCTCGGTGTGGACGAGGCGTCCGCCCAGGCCATCGTGTGCGCGGCGGTCAGAGAGACCTACGAGGAGGCGGGCGTCCTCCTCGCGGGCCTCACCCCGGACACGGTCGTGGGGGACACGACAGGCGATGACTGGGAGGCCGACCGGCAGGCCCTGGTCGACCGCGAGCTGTCCTTCGCCGACTTTCTGGACCGTCGCGGTCTGGCTCTGCGCTCGGATCTGCTGGGGGCATGGGCCCGCTGGATCACCCCCGAGTTCGAGCCCCGCCGCTATGACACCTGGTTTTTTGTGGCGGCCCTCCCCGAGGGGCAGCGCACCCGGAACGCCTCCACCGAGGCCGACCGCACGGTGTGGATCCGTCCTGCCGACGCGACGGCCGGATACGACAAGGGCGAGCTGCTGATGATGCCGCCGACCGTCGCCACGCTGCGGGCCGTCGCCCCATACGCCACGGCCGCCGACGCGCTCGCCGCGGCGGAGGAGCAGGATCTGGCTCCCGTACTGGCCAGTGCCCGGGTGGAGGCGGGGAGCGGAGAAGTGGTGCTGAGCTGGCCGGGGCACGAGGAGTTCACCAAACACATCCCGAAGGGAGCGAAAGGAGCGACGGAACCTGTACGCCCCCGGGAAGCCGCAGGACATCCGGCAGCCGCAGGACCCCCGGCGCCGACGGGTCCTCTCGGGGGATCAGCAGGGCCGGCAGGGGGTTCGCGATGACCGATGCCGCCTCCCTGCCCGGACAGCCGCGCGGCGGTGCGCTCTCCGGCCCCGCCACCCCCCGCGCGGTCAACATCCTCGCGCCGAACCCGTCGGCGATGACGCTCGACGGCACCAACACCTGGCTCGTCTCCGAGCCGGACTCCGAACTGGCCGTCGTCATCGATCCCGGACCGCTCGACGACGTACATCTCCGTCATGTCATCGACACCGCCGAGCGCGCGGGCAAACGGATCGCGCTCACCCTGCTCACCCACGGCCACCCCGACCACGCCGAGGGAGCGGGCCGCTTCGCCGAGCTGACCCGTACGAACGTCCGCGCGCTCGACCCCCGGCTCCGGCTCGGCGACGAGGGCCTCGTGGCGGGGGCGTCGATCCGCGTCGGCGGCCTGGAGCTGCGAGTCGTCCCCACGCCCGGCCACACCGCGGACTCGCTCTGCTTCCATCTGCCCGCCGACCGCGCCGTACTGTCCGGGGACACCGTCCTCGGCCGCGGCACGACCGTGGTTGCCCACCCGGACGGGCGGCTCGGCGACTACCTCGACTCCCTGCGTCGGCTCCGCTCGCTGACGGTCGACGACGGCGTCCATACGATCCTGCCGGGCCATGGCCCCGTCCTCGACGACGCCCAAGGCGCGATCGAGTTCTATCTCGCCCACCGCGCCCACCGGCTCGCCCAGGTCGAGACGGCGGTCGAGAACGGCCACCGCGCTCCGGCCGACGTGGTGGCCCATGTGTACGCGGACGTCGACCGGTCCCTCTGGCCGGCCGCAGAGCTTTCGGTACGGGCCCAGCTGGAGTACCTCGGGGAGCACGGCCTCATCTGATTCCGCCCCCTCTCGGGAGGGAACCGCTCTCGGCCCCCCCGGCGTCGGAAGCCGCGAACCGTGTCTTACGCTCCGCCTACATCCGGCATTCGTCATGGGGGGCCACCATCGTGTTCGTACTCTTCATCCTGCTCATCATCGCCGCGGCCGTGCTGTACTTCGTGGGCCGGAGCAATGGGAGCGGGAAATTCAGGCTCGGTGCCCTGGGCGCGCTGATAGCGGGCCTCTTCTCCGGGATAGCCAGCTGTGTCCACGTCATCAGCGCCTATGAGGTCGGCGTCCCGGTCACTTTCGGCAAGGTCGGTTCGCCGATGACGTCCGGACTGAATGTGACCTCGCCGTTCACCAACGTCACCACCTTCTCCACCCGTCCCGTAGACCTCAATCTCTCCGACAAGGACGTGGTCGAGGTCCGGTCCCAGCAGGGCGGGGTGATGCATGTGGAGGTCACCGTGAAATGGGCGGTGACCCCGGCCAAGGCCGTCGAGCTGTACCGGCTCGCCGGCAGCGAGGACGCCATCCAGCAGCGGCTGGTCTTCCCGGACAGCCGGGAGATCATCCGTAACGTCTTCGCCCGCCACACCAGCGAGGAGGGCTACTCCTCCGCACGCGAGAAGATCAACACCGAGATCGCGGATCTGGTCAAGGAGCGACTGGCCCCGCGCGGTATCGCCGTCACCACGGTCAATCTGCGCAATGTGAAGCCGTCCGAACAGCTCCAGGAGCAGATCGACCGTAAGATCCAGCAGCAGCAGGCCACCGAGCGGGCCACGGAGGCGGCCCGCACCGCGAAGGCGGAGGCCGAGCGCCGCAGGATCGAGGCCGAGGGCATCGCCAAGGCGAACAGGATCCTCAACGAATCGCTCAGCGACAAGGTCCTGGCGAACCAGTGCATCGAGGCGTTCAAGGAGGCCGCGGCCAAGAACCCGGTGTACGCAGTGCCGTGCGGCAGTGGCGGCGGCAACCCGGTGATCGTGGACGGCAGCAAGCGGAACTGAGCCCCGCCGACCACGAGAGGGCGTCGACAACGAGAGGGCGTCCCCGGTGACCACCGGGGACGCCCTCTCGTACGTAAGTGCCCTCTCGTACGTACGCGATGTGGCGGCACGTACGCGGTTACGGCACGGTCTGTCGGCTGCCGCGCTGTCGGCTATCGCGCGGCCCGGCGGGCGCGCCTTCTCCGGCGTTCCGGTCCGGGTCAGCGCGAGCGCTTGGCCAGGCGTTCCACGTCCAGCAGGATCACGGCACGGGCCTCCAGCCGCAGCCAGCCGCGCTGCGCGAAGTCGGCCAGTGCCTTGTTCACGGTCTCGCGGGAGGCGCCGACCAGCTGGGCCAGCTCTTCCTGGGTCAGATCGTGGACGACGTGGATGCCCTCCTCCGACTGCACGCCGAAGCGGCGCGACAGATCGAGGAGCGCGCGGGCGACCCGGCCCGGAACGTCGGAGAAGACCAGGTCGGACATCTGGTCGTTGGTCTTGCGCAGTCGGCGGGCGACGGCGCGCAGCAGTGCGGTGGCCACCTCGGGCCGGGCGTTCAGCCAGGGCTGGAGATCGCCGTGGCCGAGGCCGAGGAGCTTCACCTCGGTCAGCGCGGTGGCGGTCGCCGTGCGCGGGCCCGGGTCGAACAGGGACAGTTCGCCGATCAGCTCGCCAGGACCGAGGACGGCGAGCATGTTCTCGCGCCCGTCGGGTGAGGTGCGGTGGAGCTTGACCTTGCCCTCGGTGACCACATAGAGGCGGTCACCGGGGTCGCCCTCGTGGAAGAGCGCGTCACCTCGGGCGAGTGTCACCTCGCTCATCGAGCCGCGCAGCTCCGCGGCCTGCTCGTCATCGAGCGCCGCGAAGAGCGGGGCGCGCCGCAGAACGTCGTCCACGAGTTCTCTCCTTGTCGACCTGCTCAGGGACCGTGGCCCCATGATGCCGGACCGCACCGCGCCCGTCCGGGGGACACCGCGTACGAGAGCTTCGTCGCGACGGGCCGGGCACGTAAATGTTCGTGCGATCAATCACAACAAGTTTGACGTACTGGAGTACCTGTTCGTGCGGCAGGGGCTCTATTGGGGCCGGATTGATCGTGGCCGGGGCGGATGTCAGCGGCGGACCGTAGGGTGGCCGGGTGTCCAATTCGCCGGTGAGAGCGCAGGCCAAGGGGGCCGAACGAGTGTCCGGAAAGCAGAGTTCCGCTGTGGGCGAACAGCTGTCAAATGATGCCCGAAATGCCGCAAAACAGACAAAAGTGTCGGCGCGGTTCGGGAAACCCGCGAAGCCCGAATCGCGGCTGGCGATGGTCCGCCGCGCCCGCCGGATCAATCGCGAGCTGGCCGAGGTCTATCCGTACGCCCACCCGGAGCTGGACTTCCGCAACCCCTTCGAGCTGCTGGTCGCCACGGTCCTGTCGGCCCAGACGACCGATCTGAGGGTGAACCAGACGACGCCCGCGCTCTTCGCGAAGTACCCCACGCCCGAGGACATGGCCGCCGCCGTGCCGGAGGAGCTGGAGGCGGTCATCCGCCCCACCGGCTTCTTCCGGGCCAAGGCCAAATCGCTCATAGGACTCTCCACCGCCCTCCGGGACACCTACGGGGGAGAGGTCCCCGGACGGCTGAAAGACCTGGTGACCCTGCCGGGCGTCGGCCGCAAGACGGCGTTCGTCGTCCTCGGCAATGCCTTCGGGGTCCCCGGCATCACCGTCGACACCCATTTCGGCCGACTGGTCCGCCGCTGGAAGTGGACCGAGCAGGAGGACCCCGAGAAGGTCGAGGCGGAGGTCGCCGCGATCTTCCCGAAGTCGGAGTGGACGATGCTCTCGCACCGGGTGATCTTCCACGGCCGCCGTGTCTGCCACTCCCGCAAGCCCGCGTGCGGCGCCTGTCCGATCGCGCATCTGTGCCCGTCGTACGGGGAGGGCGAGACCGACCCGGAGAAGGCGAAGCGGCTCCTCAAGTACGAGCTGGGCGGTCAGCCCGGCCAGCGGCTGAACCCGCCCCCGGACTATCCGGGCGAACCCGCCCCGGCGCTGGGGGAGTCGGCCGCACGGGAAACCGGGTGACGGAACGATCCGTGCGCCCTGGCGCGTTGTGGTACGAGGGGGGTGCCCATGCGGGCAGGAGACGACACGTACGAGAAGTCGTACCGCAGGATCTGTGAGGCCGAAGTGCACAACAGTCAGGTGTACGGCGCGACCGCGCCCGACGGCGGCCCGCGCGGCCATGAGGCGCGGCAGAGCGGTGGCGGTGCGCACGGGCCACAGGGCGGTGCGCAGGGACTTCACGAGGGTGCGCGAGGGTTTCCGGGCGGTCTCCACGGCCTTCCGGACACCGGGCGTCCGGAGACCGCGCACGCGCTTCGGCAGGGTGAGCAGGGCCGACGGGTTCCGCTGGGCCCGCCCCGGCCCTACAGCAGCGGGCACGGTCCGGAGGTGACGGTCTCGGCCGACGGGCTGCCGGGCTGGCTCGACCCGGTCGTACGGGTCATGGACACCGTCGAGCCCGCGCAGCTCAGCCGATTTCTGCCGCCCAAGGGCGGCGGCGGTCGGCAGTCCGCCGTTCTCATCCTCTTCGGCGAGGGCGTGGCCGGCCCCGAGCTGCTGCTGATGGAGCGCGCGGGCAGCCTGCGCTCGCACGCGGGGCAGCCCGCATTCCCCGGCGGTGCGCTCGACCCCGAGGACGGCGACCCGGCCACCACGGGACCGCTCAGGGCGGCGCTGCGGGAGGCCGAGGAGGAGACCGGGCTCGACCCGGCCGGCGTCCAGCTCTTCGGCGCGCTGCCCAAGCTGTACATCCCGGTGAGCAGTTTCGTCGTCACGCCCGTACTGGGTTGGTGGCGCACCCCGAGCCCCGTCGACGCGGTCGACCCCGCGGAGACGGCCCGCGTCTTCACCGTGCCCGTGGCGGATCTCACGGATCCGGCCAACCGTGCCACGACCGTGCACCCGAGCGGTCACCAGGGCCCGGCTTTCACGGTCGAGAACGCGTTGGTCTGGGGTTTCACGGCCGGCGTGATCGACCGCATCCTGCACTACGCCGGCTGGGAGCGGCCATGGGACCGTGCCAGGCAGCTCCCGCTGGACTGGCGTGCATGACAGGCTGACAACCCGGCCCGGCCCGGCCGGAGCGAACCCGGCAAGGAACCGGATCGATCATCCGGAGATGAAAGTACGAGGCGAACGACGGTGAACGTGCTGGACATCCTGTTGCTGGTCGCCGCCGTGTGGTTCGCGATCGTCGGCTACCGCCAGGGCTTCGTCGTCGGCATCCTGTCGGTGATCGGCTTTCTCGGCGGCGGACTGGTCGCGGTCTATCTGCTGCCGGTGATCTGGGCCGAGCTGACCGACGACTCCGAGGTCTCCACCACGGCCGCGGTCGTGGCCGTCGTCCTGGTGATCGTCTGCGCCTCGGTGGGCCAGGCGTTCACCACGCACCTCGGCAACAAACTCCGCCGGCACATCACCTGGTCACCCGCCCGAGCCCTCGACGCCACCGGGGGCGCGCTGGTCAACGTGGTCGCCATGCTGCTGGTCGCCTGGCTGATCGGCTCCGCGCTCGCCGGGACCGCCCTGCCCACCCTCGGCAAGGAGGTCCGCAGCTCCAAGGTGCTGCTCGGCGTGTCGCGTGTGATGCCGAACCAGGCGTCCACCTGGTTCACGGACTTCTCCTCCGTCCTCGCGCAGAACGGCTTCCCGCAGGTCTTCAGCCCGTTCTCCAACGAGCCCATCACCAATGTCCAGGCCCCCGACCCCGCGCTGGCGGGCAGCCCGGTCGCGGCCCGCGCCCAGCGGTCCATCGTCAAGGTCGTCGGCACGGCCAACAGCTGCGGCAAGGTCCTCGAAGGCACCGGATTCGTCTTCGGTGAGCGCCGGGTCATGACCAACGCGCATGTCGTCGGCGGCGTCGACGAACCGACCGTGCAGATAGGCGGTGTGGGCAGGCTGTACGACGCGAAGGTCGTGCTCTACGACTGGCAGCGCGACATCGCCGTACTGGACGTCCCCGACCTCAAGGCCACGCCGCTCGACTTCGCCGAAGCCGACGCGCGTACGGGAGACAGCGCGATCGTCGCGGGCTTCCCGGAGAACGGCGCGTACGACGTGCGCTCGGCCCGCGTCCGCGGCCGGATCGACGCCACCGGCCCGGACATCTACCGCCGGGGCACGGTCGGCCGCGACGTCTACTCCCTCTTCGCCACGGTCCGGCAGGGCAACTCCGGCGGCCCGCTGCTCACACCGGACGGCAAGGTGTACGGGGTCATCTTCGCCAGGTCGCTCGACGACCCGAACACGGGCTACGCGCTCACGGTGGACGAGATCACCGAGGATATCTCGGCCGGCCTGTCGGCGAACCAGGAGGTCGACACCCAGGGATGCGCGCTGTAGCCCTGCGGCGGCAAGCCCGGTGAGATGACCGCGGCCCGGTCCGGCCGCGCCGGGAATATGAAGGAGGCGTCACCCGTGAGGGTGGCCGCCCGTCAGCCGCGGGTATGCCGCAATCGAGCGGAAACCCAGCGTGCGCGACGCCTCAGGATCCGGGGAATCCCGATCCCCTGCGCAGGATGATCATGACCCTGGCCCTGCGGGCCATCGCTGTCATGGGTGCTCGGCCCATTGGCCGAGCGACGGTTGCGTGTCGCGTCACCATAGTCGTACGTCCAGCCCATACCGGGACGTCTGCCCGTGGCCCAAGGTCGGTAACCGTGTCAGGGGCGGCCAATTGGCCTATGCGCCAGGCACTTGGCTGTTCGTAGTACAAGTGTTCCCTGGGGGCTCCGGGGCGCGGGCGGTCGTATGTGTCACACCACGCGGTTCCTGTTCGGGGGCTTTTCGACCTGCCGCCGGTTGCTGACCTCCGGGTAACGATGGCCGGTTGCGGACCACCGGATATCAGCCACTGATCGTCGCTCATCGGCCGCGGGCCGACTTCCGGCCCCCAGCCACGGCCTCCCGCACCTCCGGTCACGGCTACCGGCCTTCCGCCTCCGGACGAGGCGCGGCCTCCGGTGTGCGGCAGCCACCAGCCGAGGGACGACGCGCGGCGGCCCATGCCCGTACGGCAGACGGCTACCGGTCCGGCTCGGGGTCCTTCAGCCAGTTCACCAGCTCCGCCGAGAACGCCACCGGATCCTCTTCGTGCGGGAAGTGACCGAGGCCGTCGAACAGCCGCCAGCGGTACGGCGCTTCCACGTACTCGCCCGAGCCCGCGGCGCTCCGGGTCCGCATCGCCGGGTCCAGAGAGCCGTGCAGATGCAGCGTCGGCACCCGTACCGGCCGTTTCATCCGGCGGTTGAACTGGATTCCGTCGGGCCGTGCCATCGACCGGACCATCCACCGGTACGGCTCGATCGAGCAGTGCGCCGTCGAGGGGATGCTCATCGCCCGCCGGTAGGCGTCCAGCGCGAACTCGTCCGGCGGCTTGGGGCCGGACCACTCCTGGATCAGCTCGCCCACCAGCGCCGCGTCGTCCGCGACGAGCCGGCGCTCCGGCAGCCACGGCCGCTGGAAGCCCCAGACGTACGCCCCCGCGCGCGTCTGCGAGAAGTCGGAGAGCATGGCCGAGCGCCAGCGCCGGGGATGCGGCATCGAGGAGACCGCGAGCCTGCGCACCAGCTTCGGCCGCATCACCGCCGCCGTCCAGGCCAGATAGCCACCCAGGTCATGACCGACGAGCGCCGCGTCCGGCTCCCCGAGCGAGCGCACCACCCCGGTGATGTCGAGCGCGAGGTTGGCGGGGTCGTAACCCCTGGGCGTACGGTCGCTGCCGCCCACGCCCCGCAGATCCATCGCCACCGCCCGGAACCCCGCCTCCGCGAGCGCCGGCAGCTGATGCCGCCAGGTCCACCAGAACTGCGGGAAGCCGTGCAGGAACAGCACCAGCGGTCCATCGCCCATTTCGGCGATGTGGAAGCGCGCGCCGTTGGCCGCCACGTCGCGATGGGTCCAGGGACCGTCGATGCGTACGGGGCTTCCGGTACCGGTATCAGGGGCCGTCATGTTCACGAGCGTGCCACACGGATGCCCCTCGTGTTCGCCGACGCCCGTCCGGCCGGTCGGGGCCGGATCGCCTTACGAGCCCGTACAGGACGGCTACGGGAAACCGGCACGGGAAACCGGAACGGGAATCGCGCGGGACGCGTGCCCACGCCGTACTCCCGCGTGTTCACCCGCCATTATTCGGCCCCGCCCGATGTTCACCGGTTCGTGTTCACCGGTTGGTGTTCACCGCTTCGTGAGCGCCGGGGGCTCGATCGCGAGCTGCTTCTGCGGTGTACGGGGACGCGGTTTGACGGTCTGGAGTACGGCCGCCGTCTCCTTGGCCGAGGCGATGGACTTCTCCGGCGGCTTGACCTGCTTGAACTTGGCGCGGGCCAGTAGCGCCAGCAGCCCCGCCAGCAGCAGAAACGCGACGCCCACGATCAGGAACGACCAGGCGAGGCCGAGCCCCAGATTGTGAATCCCGTACGCCGCCGCGAAGCTGAGCACCGGGAGGGAGAACAGGCCGAACACACCCGCGATGCCGATGGCGATTCCGCCCGTCGCACCGCGCTTGACGTCCTGCCGCAGTTCCGCTTTCGCCAGGGCGATTTCATCGTGCACCAGTCCGGACATCTCGGCGGTCGCCGAGGCAACCAGCTCGCCGAGGCTACGCTCGGCGCTGCTGCCGGGGTCGCTCATCGCTGTTCCCTCTCCTCTGAGGTCTCTCCTGAGGTCCGACACTTCATCTGAACGCGTCATTCCCGCAGCTGCTGAATGATCTGGACCAACGCAATCAACTGATCACCAAAGTCTGACATCAGATCATGCCGGACCTTGGCCATCCGCGCGCGACGCCCCCGCGACTTCCGCGAGACGGCGGTGCTCGGCCGCCTTCTTCTCGTAGATGGCCGCCATCCGCAAGTGGTACGCGGGATTGTCCTGCTCGTAGACGTCGGGGATGCCGTCCTGGTCCTCGTCGCGTTCCTCGTCGTCGCAGAGCGCCCGATAGGTGCGTACGCGCAGCTTGAGCAGCACTCCGGCCAGTACGGCGGCGATCAGCGAGCCCATCAGCACCGCGGCCTTGATCTCGTCCGTGAGCGCCGGGTCGTCGGCGAAGGCGAGTTCGCCGATCAGAAGCGAGACGGTGAAGCCGATTCCGGCGAGGGTGGCGACGGCGAAGACGTCGGGCCAGGCCAGTTCCTCGTTCAGCTCCGCGCGGGTGAAGCGGGCCGTCAGCCAGGTGCCGCAGAAGACGCCGACGGCCTTGCCGACCACCAGCCCGAGGACGACTCCGAGGGTCTCGGGCTGGGTGAAGACACCGCCGATGGCCTTGCCGGAGAGGGAGACACCGGCCGAGAAGAGCGCGAACAGCGGCACGGCGAAGCCCGCGGAGACGGGGCGTACCAGATGCTCGATGTGTTCGCCGGGGGAGCGGTCCTCGCCGTCGCGGCGGTGGCAGCGGAGCATCAGGCCCATGGCGACACCGGCGATGGTGGCGTGGACACCGCTGTTGTACATCAGCCCCCAGATAGTGAGGGCCAGCGGGACGTAGACGTACCAGCCCCGGACGCCCTTTCTGAGCAGCACCCAGAAGACGACGAGGCCGATGACCGCGCCGCCGAGCGCGGCGAAGTTCAGATCGCTCGTGAAGAAGATCGCGATGATCAGGATCGCGAAAAGGTCGTCGACGACGGCGAGCGTGAGCAGGAACGCGCGCAGCGCGGACGGCAGCGAGGTGCCGATGACCGCGAGAACGGCCAGTGCGAAGGCGATGTCCGTGGCGGTGGGGACCGCCCAGCCGCCTGTGTCGCCGCCGCCGACCGTGGTGACGACGAGATAGACGAGTGCGGGCACCGCCATGCCGCAGATCGCGGCGATGACGGGGAGCGCGGCGGCGCGGCGGTCGCGCAGCTCACCGGCGACCAGCTCGCGCTTCAGCTCGATGCCGGCGACGAAGAAGAAGATCGCGAGCAGTCCGTCGGCGGCCCAGTGCTGGACGGACAGGTCCAGGCCGAGGGACTCCGGGCCTATGTGGAAGGACCGCACGGACTCGTAACTGTCGCCCAGCGGGGTGTTCGCCCAGATCAGCGCGGCGATCGCGGCGACTAGGAGCAGTACGCCGCCCACGGTCTCGGTCCGCAGCGCATCCGCCACGAACGTCCGTTCGGGCAGGGAGAGGCGTCCGAGGAATTTACGGGGGCTGGGCGCGGGCATGTCGGGAAACCTCCGGTCGGTCGGGCAGCGCGTAGCACATGCCGACCAGACTTCCCGGCGCACCTAGGTCTTCTTGTCGCGTCCTTGACGCGGCCATTACCTTACCCAAGGTACGCACATGGTTATCCGGCTGCCTCCACTTTAGGGCGTCGCGGACATCGGGCACGTTGAACGCGGAACGGGCATCCGGTCGATCGCACCGGATGCCCGTACACGCTTCAGTCGCCGCTCGCCGCTCGCCGCCCGCTCGCTTGCCGCACGTCGGCTGTCTGGCCGCCTGCCGGCTCTCAGCCGGTCGGCTGCCTGCCGACTGTCGAATGCCGACAGCCGCTCTGGGAGATCAGTCCTCGGAGGCAGCGCCCGGCAGGCGGGACTGGATCAGGTCCATCACCGAGGAGTCGGTGAGGGTGGTGACATCGCCCATCTGGCGGTTCTCCGCCACATCGCGCAGCAGCCGCCGCATGATCTTGCCGGAGCGGGTCTTCGGCAGCTCGGCCACGGGCAGGATCCGCTTCGGCTTCGCGATCGGCCCGAGGGTGGCGCCTACGTGGTTGCGCAGCTCCGCAACCAGACCTTCGTCCTCGGACGCCGTGCCGCGCAGGATGACGAACGCCACGATCGCCTGACCGGTCGTCTCATCGGTGGCGCCAACGACCGCCGCCTCGGCGACCTTGGGGTGCGAGACCAGCGCGGACTCGACCTCGGTGGTCGAGATGTTGTGGCCCGAGACGAGCATGACGTCGTCGACCCGGCCGAGGAGCCAGATGTCGCCGTCCTCGTCCTTCTTCGCACCGTCGCCCGCGAAGTAGCGCCCTTCGAAGCGTGACCAGTAGGTGTCGAGGAACCGCTGGTCGTCGCCCCAGATGGTGCGCAGCATGGCGGGCCACGGCTCCGTGAGGACGAGATAGCCGCCTCCGCCGTTCGGGACCTCGGCGGCCTCGTCGTCGACGACGGTCGCGGAGATGCCGGGCAGCGCGCGCTGCGCGGAGCCGGGCTTGGTCTCGGTGACACCCGGCAGCGGTGCGATCATCATCGCGCCGGTCTCGGTCTGCCACCAGGTGTCCACGATGGGCGTCTTGCCCGCGCCGATGTGCTCCCGGTACCAGATCCACGCCTCCGGGTTGATCGGCTCACCGACCGAGCCGAGGACGCGCAGGCTGGACAGGTCGAACTTGGCGGGGATGTCGTCGCCCCACTTCATGAACGTACGGATCGCGGTCGGAGCCGTGTAGAGCAGCGTGACGCCGTACTTCTGCACGATCTCCCAGAACCGACCCTGGTGCGGGGTGTCGGGCGTGCCCTCGTACATGACCTGCGTCGCACCGTTGGCCAGCGGCCCGTACACGATGTACGAGTGGCCGGTCACCCAGCCGATGTCGGCGGTGCACCAGTAGACGTCCGACTCCGGCTTGAGGTCGAAGACGGCGTGGTGGGTGTACGCGGTCTGGGTGAGGTAGCCGCCGGAGGTGTGCAGGATGCCCTTCGGCTTACCGGTGGTGCCGGAGGTGTAGAGGATGAACAGCGGATGCTCGGCCTCGAACGCCTCGGGGGTGTGCTCGGTGGACTGGCGGTCGACGATGTCGTGCCACCACACGTCCCGCCCCTCGGTGACGGCCGTGTCCTCGCCCGTACGCCGTACGACCAGCACATGCTCGATCTGCGGACACTTGGCGACGGCCTCGTCGATCGCGGGCTTCAGCGCGCTCGGCTTGCCACGCCGGTAGCCGCCGTCGGCGGTGATGACGAGCTTGGCGTCGGCGTCCTGGATACGGGAGGCGACGGCGTCGGCGGAGAAGCCGCCGAAGACCACCGAGTGGGCCGCTCCGATACGGGCGCAGGCCAGCATCGCCACCACGGCCTCGGGGATCATCGGCAGATAGACGGCGACCCGGTCGCCCTTGGTGACCCCCAGCTCGGTGAGAGCGTTCGCCGCGCGTGAGACCTCGTCCTTGAGCTCCGCGTAGGTGATGGACCGGCTGTCGCCGGGCTCGCCCTCGAAGTGGATCGCGACGCGATCGCCGTTTCCGGCCTCGACGTGACGGTCGACACAGTTGTACGCGACATTCAGCTTCCCGTCCGCGAACCACTTCGCGAAGGGCGGGTTGCTCCAGTCGAGGGTCTCGGTCGGCTCGGTGGCCCATGTGAGCCTCCGCGCCTGCTCGGCCCAGAAGCCAAGCCTGTCCGCCTTGGCCTGCTCATACGCCTCCGCCGTGACATTGGCGTTCGCGGCCAGCTCGGCGGGCGGCGCGAACCGCCGCTCCTCACGAAGCAGGTTGGCCAGGCTTTCGTTGCTCACGACATCTCCCTTTCCCAGGGCGTCCTATGTGCCTATGTATCCCAGGCCATAGCTCACCAGCCGAAGGGCCGGGTGACAAGTGCCTTCCGGTAAATGGTTTAGACCTTTCGAGGTTTGACCGGCGGAGACTCGGGAGCTATGGGCGGCCCCTCTTTCCCGGGCGGCGGGAACGAGGGGCCATACCTTCCCACGGACAGCGCGAAGGATCGGTTCAGCCACATTCGCCGAGATCTGTCCCCGGCCGGTTCCCGGCTTGCTCCGACTCTGCCCGGCGCCCTGCCCTGCCGCCCAGCCGGGACACCTGTTCCCGGCTTGTTCCGGACCCGCTCGGGGCTTGTCCTCGGCCGGTTCCCGGCCTGGTCCCGGCTTGCTCCGGCCCGGTCCGCCCTCTGGGATCCTGCTCGGGGCCTTCCTCGGTACCTGTTCCGGAGCTGCGCCGGGCCCGCGAGCGTGGGACGCGGACCCGGCACGGTGAGGGGACGAGCCCGTGAGCGTGGGACGGGCCCTGCGGGCCGGCTCGGGCGCGAGGTTCACCCGCGCCCGACGGCGGGCGGACGGCGATCTCTCAGGCGCTGGATCCGGCGCCTCGCCGACCGTCTTCCGGTTGCCCGTTCACACCAAGGACTGCGCCAGGGGCGACCCCGAGGGCACGACCCGGTCGAAGACCGCGTCGAACGCGAGCTCGTCGCTGCTCGCGAGCAGATACGCCTGGGCCTCCCCGACGTGGAAGTACATGCCGTGCAGCTCAAGCGTGCCTTCGGCAAGCCGCCGGGCGACCGATTCATGGGCGCGCAGATGCTCCAGCTGCTGCACCACATTGGTCAGGCAGAGCTGTTCCATCGCATCGGCGGGCAGCCGCCCGGAGATCCTCGCCCAGGAACGGTGCCGGCTCCCCATCCGCTCCAGGCTCGGCAGTCCATGCCGCAGCCATCGCCACAACGGGGTCTGCCCTTCGGCGAGCGGAGTGCTCAGCAGCGCTTGCATCGCGCCACAGCCCGAGTGCCCGCAAATAGTGATTGATCCCACTTCCAGCACGTCGACGGCGTACTCGATGGCCGCCGCCACCGAGTCCTCACCGCTCTCCGCGCCCGGCAGAGGCACCAGATTGCCCAAATTGCGCACGGTGAACAGATCGCCGGGACCGCTGGCCGTGATCATGCTGGTGACCAGCCGGGAGTCGGCGCAGGTGAGGAAGAGCTGTGAAGGGCGCTGTCCGTCCCGGGCCAGTCGCGCCAGCTCGTCCCGTACCAGCGGAGCGGTATTGCGCTGGAAGGAGCTGACACCGTTCGCGAGCCGGTGTGCCGTGCTGGGCTCGGGCCGGTCGTCGCAGTGATGGTTGCGCCATGGCGTCCAGGGCCGGCAGCAGCCGTGTGTCTCCGAGGCGGGCTCGCTGATACGTCCCCCGGACCGGCCGGTGAACTCCACCGTCCCGCCCCTCGCCACATGCGACGACTGCCAGTCGTGCAGCGCCTCGTAGGCGGCATGATCCATGAAGGACCCGTCCAGCTCGACGACACAGTGGGAGTCCTGGGGCACGAGCCCCAGTGCCCTGGTCAGCCGGGGAACGGCGAGGAACGTCAACTGGCCGCGGACCCGCACCCGGTGCACGCCCTCGTGCTGCTCCTCGGTGATCCGGGTCCTGGTCAGCCGGTGCAGGGCGACGGCGACCGCCACCGCGATCCCGATGACGACGCCCTCCAGCACCCCGGTGGCGACGACGGAGCCCAGCGTCACCGCGTACACCAGCATCTCGCGGTTCCGTCGGACGGTGCGCATATGCGTGAGGCTGACCATCTGGATGCCGACGAACATCACCAGCGCGGCGAGCGCGGCCAGCGGAATCAGATCGAGCACGGATACCAGCAGCAGCGCCGCGAGCACGATCCACAGGCCGTGGAGCATGGTGGAGTGGCGGCTCACCGCCCCCGCGGAGACATTCGCCGAACTGCGCACGGCCACCCCGGTGATGGGCAGCCCGCCCAGCGCGCCGGAGACCACATTGGCCGCGCCCTGTCCGGCCAGCTCCCGGTCCAGATCGGCGCGCGGAATGCGTACGTCCGGCGGGTCTTTGCGGGCTGCGACCAGTTTGTCGACGGCCACCGCCGACAGGAGCGACTCCACACTGCCGACCAGGGTGATGGTCAGGACCGCGGCGATCAGGCCGAGCACCGGACCCTCGGGCATCGCGGGCAGTGCGTGGCTGGACCACGAAGGAAGATCGACGCGCGGGAGCTGGAGCGCGGCCACCACCGCCAGTGCGGTCGCCGTCGTCACCGCGGCGAGCGCGGCCGGGACCTTCCGGAGGATCCGGCCCGTGCGCCCGGGGATGCGCGGCCAGATCAGCAGCACGGCGATGGTCAGAGCACTGGCCGAGACCGCGTCCGTGTGGAGGCTGGTGAGCTGGGCGGGCAGCGCCTGGATGTTGTCCAGGGCGGAGCTCTGCGGGGTGCCGCCGAGCACGATGTGGAGTTGTGCCAGGGCGATGGTGACGCCGATGCCGGCGAGCATCCCGTGCACGATCGCCGGGCTCACGGCGAGGGCCGAACGTGCCACCCGCAGGGCGGCGAGCCCGAGTTGGGCGAATCCGGCGAGGACGGTGATGGCGCAGGTGATGCGCCAGCCGTACTGCTGGATCAGATCGGCGGTGACGACGGTGAGTCCCGCCGCCGGGCCGCTCACCTGGAGCGGGGACCCGCCGAACCGGCCGACGACGAGGCCGCCGACGGCCGCCGCCACCAGCCCGGCCTGAAGGGGGGCGCCGGTGGCGAGTGCGATGCCGAGGGAGAGCGGCAGCGCGATCAGGAACACGGAGACCGACGCGGAGAAATCGGTGCTCGCGATGCGGAAGCGGCGGCTGCCGCTTCCGCCGGGTGGGGGGCTGTGTGGTCGGCCCTGACGGGTCTTGCGGGGTCTGCGGGGCTTTCGGGATTTTTCGGGTGGGGTGTCGGTGCGGGTGGGGACGCAGGCGGACATGGTTCCCGTCTCCTCCGGGGCAGCGCGGTCGCGGAAAGTGGGGGGACGCGGCCGTGGGTCACGGCGTGCAGCGGCGGGATCATCAACTCTCAGTAAATTGATCGTAATGGAGAGTAAAGATCGAGTGGGAACCGGCCAGGCAAATAGGGCAATCTTTCACTCATTCCAGTGATTAGTGCGGTTTTATGCGGCCCGTCGCACATCTCTCTCCGCTATGCAATGCGACCTTTTCGATTCGGTTCATGCCGGTCGTAAAAGCGCAAGGTCGTATGAAAGTTGGTGGGCGGATGAAGGCCGTCACAAAACGGGTCGCCGTCGGCGCGGTCGCCACGGCACTGATCGTGGGACTGGCGGGCTGCTCAGGCTCCTCTGGCCAGGAAGCGAAGGAAGCAAAAGAACCGAAGGAAGCCAGGGAAGTCGCGCCCAAGGGCGAGAAGGGGCCCGCCCCCAAGGTCATGCCACAGCTCATCGGCGACGGCTCCACCTCGTTCACCGGGGCCCAGCCCGGCCAGCTCAAGCCGGAACGGCTGAAGCCCGGTCAGAAGCCGCCGCAGTTCGTGGTGTTCTCATGGGACGGGGCCGGTGAGGACAGCCAGAAGCTGTTCTCCCACTTCCGCAAGGTCGGCAAGAAGTACGACATGACCATGACCTACTTCCTCAGCGGCGTCTACGTTCTCCCTGAGAACAAGGCGTCCCTCTACCGTCCGCCGAAGCACGCCGCCGGCCGTTCCGACATCGGTTTCAACGACACCGAGGGCATCAAGAACACCGTGCGGGAACTGCGCGGCGCCTGGCTGGAGGGCAATGAGATCGGCACCCACCTCAACGGCCACTTCTGCGGCAAGGACGGCGGCGGGGACTGGTCCGTCGACGAGTGGAAGAGCGAGATCGGCCAGGCCAAGACCTTCGTGAAGAACTGGAAGACGAATTCCGGTCTGACGGCCGAGCAGCCGTTGCCGTTCGACTACGACAAGGAACTCATCGGTGCCCGCACCCCCTGTCTGGAGGGCCGGACGAACTTCGTGAAGGCCGCCTCCCAGCTGGGCTTCCGCTATGACACCAGCGGCGTCAACAACCAGGTCTGGCCCAAGAAGGACTCCGGCATCTGGGATCTGTCGCTCCAGATGGTCCCGTTTCCGGGCCGAGCCTTCGAGACCCTGTCGATGGACTACAACTTCATGGTCAACCAGTCCGGGACGGTCAAGGGCGACCCCGCCCAGCACCAGTACTGGGGCAACCAGATGCGTGACGGTCTCGTGCGGGCCTTCGACCGCTCCTACACCGGGAACCGGGCCCCGCTGATCATCGGCAACCACTTCGAGTCCTGGAACGGCGGCACGTACATGCGCGCCATCGAGGAAACGATCGCCACCGTCTGTGTGAAGGAGGACGTGAAGTGCGTGTCCTTCAAGCAGCTCGCGGACTGGCTCGACGCCCAGGATCCGCAGGTCCTGGCGAAACTGCGCACACTCAAGATCGGCCAGACGCCGAACGGGGGCTGGTCGACCCTCTTCGACGTGCAGCCGGCGGGTGCGGCCGGCCAGCCCGCCCAGCCTTCGGCCGAGCCGACGACGTCCCCCGAGGGTGAACCGTCGGCGAGCCCCGAGGCCGATCCGACGTCGGGCTCTGAAGGCGTACCGTCGGCGGGCTCCGAGGGCGTACCGGAGACCGGGCCCGGCACCGGGTCCGAGTCCGGGAAGCAGCCCGAGTCCCTCACCGGTTCGGGCGCCGAGTCCGAGGCATCACCGGCGACGGACCCCGGGAGCGCGCCGGAGGCCAGGAATCCCGTTCAGCCCCGGCAGGTCGACTGACACGGCCGAGCCCCCGTCCCGGCCGTGCGGTCCGCGGCCTCGGCCGTCCCGTCCGGAGTCAGGCCGGAAGCGGAGCGCTGACGTCCGCGGCCCACTCCCCGAGTACGAAGGCGGGGTCGACCTGCGCTGCCAGGTCGACCCCCGTCTTCGCGTTCCCCCAGCTCTCCGCGTTCTTCAGATGGAAGTGCACCATCTGACGCGTGTACCGCTCCCAGTCGCGCCGCTCGTACATGTCCTCCGCCGCGTCCTGGAGCGTCTGGAGCGACATCCGGTTCTCCGCCTCCAGCAGCTCGAAGCGCTGCGGCCGACCCTTCTCCATCGCCTTCACCCAGTCGGAGTGCCCGACGGTGACGAGCAGGTCCTCGCCGACCTCGTCCCGTAGGAAGTCCAGGTCGTCCCGGCTCTGCACCTTGTTGCCGACGACCTTCAGCGTGACGCCGAAGTCCCGGGCGTACTCCTTGTACTGGCGGTAGACGGAGACGCCCTTGCGGGTCGGCTCGGCCACCAGGAACGTCATGTCGAAGCGGGTGAACATCCCGGAGGCGAAGGAGTCGGAGCCGGCGGTCATATCGACCACCACGTACTCGTCGGGCCCGTCCACCATGTGGTTGAGGCACAGCTCCACCGCGCCGACCTTGGAGTGGTAGCAGGCGACCCCGAGATCCGAATCGGTGAAGGGGCCGGTCGCCATGAGACGGATGTCCTCGTCGTCGAGGCGGACCGTACGCGCACAGGCGTCGTAGACCGGGTTGTTCTCCTGAACGCGCAGCAGCCGGGACCCCTCGCCGGGAGGCGTGGTCTTGATCATCGTCTCGGCGGACGCGATCCGGGGATTGGAACCCCGCAGATAGTCCTTGATCAGCGGCAGATGCGCGCCCATGGCGGGCATCGCGGCGGCCTCGGCGTCGTCGAGCCCGAGTGCGGCCCCCAGGTGCTGATTGATGTCCGCGTCCACCGCGACGACAGGGGCTTCATTGGCGGCCAGATGGCGGATGAAGAGCGAGGACAGCGTGGTCTTGCCGCTGCCGCCCTTCCCTACGAAAGCGATCTTCATGTTCATCTACGGTAGCGGTTCGATCGCCGAGGATGGCCTAGGTGCGTGAAGAAGACCACTCCAAGGTGGGGTGTGCACCGAGGGCGCGTAGCCTCGCTGCCTATGAGCACGAACGCCACTCCCGCCTCGTCCGCCTCGCCGGACGACCCGCTCGCGGCTCTCGGCGCGCTGCCGGGTGTCGCCGACTCCGTGGACTCCGTACGCAAGGCGGTGGACCGCGTCTACGGGCACCGGATCATGCGCAGACGGAGCAACGAGATCACCGCGGAGGCGGCCCTGCGCGGGGCGCGCGGCTCGGCGGCGCTCTCCGGCGCGGACTGGGCTCTGGAGGAGGTCCGCAGGCGCACCGACTTCAGCAGTGACCCCGAGGCCCGGACGCTCGGTGCCGCCCTGCGCCTCACGGCCGAGGCCGGTCAACTTCTCTCCGTCTGGCGGCAGTCGCCGCAGCGCGTGCTGGCGAGGCTGCATCTGGTCGCGGCGGGCGGGGTCGGGGACGACGAGACCGTGGGCCGTCCGAGACTGGCGGGTGAGACGGTCACCGAGCCGCTGATCGAGGCCCCGCTGCCGGACGTGGCCGAGATGAACGGCCGGCTGGAGGGTCTGACCGGGCTGATCGTCGAGGGCGGTTCCGCCCCGGCGCTGGTGAGCGCGGCCGTGGTGCACGGCGAACTGCTGGCGCTGCGCCCCTTCGGTTCGTACAACGGCCTGGTCGCGCGTGCCGCCGAGCGGATCGTCCTGATCGGCAGCGGGCTCGATCCGAAGGCGATCTGCCCTGCGGAGGTCGGGCACGCCGAGCAGGGCAGGGCGGCGTATGCGGCGGCCTTCGACGGGTATCTGTCGGGGACCCCCCAGGGCATGGCCGCGTGGATCGCGTACTGCGGTCGTTCGGTGGAACTGGGGGTCCGGGAGTCGACCGCGGTCTGCGAGGCGCTTCAGCGCGGGGCCGCCTGACGGTGCCTCGGGTTCCCTCGGCCGTCGGCGCGGCGGTTTTCCGCCGACTGCCTCGGCTGTCTGCTTCTTCCCGACTGCTTCCGGCGTGATTTTCCCCGGGTGGTCGCGCCGCGACTCGGCCGGGGACTCCACCTGGGCCTCGATGGGGGCTCCGCTGGCTGGCGGTCAGCCAATGGGCCGGGCGGGCTTCGGTGGGCAGGCGGTCAGAGGCTGAACAGGGTTGCGGCGGTACCGGAATTGGTACCGCCGCTGGCATGTCCACCGAGTTACCAAGCGTCCTCGAACTTATGCCCATCAGGCCGGGAACTTCAGCCCGTAACCTGGTGCGGCTGGCCCGTATTCGACGGGTCGACGTCGCGTGGGTGCTCAGTTTCCATGCTCGGTCCGTGGGGCCTTCTTGCGTGTATTAGGTGATCCTTTCGGATGTCCTTGGTCTCGCGGGCCGTTGAATCCTTTGTACTCCAGCGCACAGGGAAGCGGAAGCCCTCCCTGCACTTCTTTACTTTTAGGTTCAAATACGGGCGAGATGCTCCAGGGTCTGGCCGATGGCCCGCGACGCTCCTGTCCGAGCCGCGGCGTTCCTCCGGCGGCTGGCGTACCAGACGAGGCCCGCGGTCGCGGCGGCCGCGCCCACGGCCGCGGCCGCCACCAGCGCGGGGCGCGGTGGCAGGGAGAAGGCGGGCAGCCGCTGCTTCAGCCGAACCGGCCGGTTGAAGACGAGAATCGGCCAGTCCCGCGCGGTCGCCTCACGTCGCAGCGCGCGATCCGGATTCACGGCGTACGGATGACCGACGGATTCCAGCATCGGCACATCGGTGACGGAGTCGCTGTAGGCAAAGCAGCGCGAAAGGTCGTATCCCTCGGACTCCGCCAGTTCCGCGATGGCTTCCGCTTTCGTCGGCCCGTATGCGTAGTACTCCACTTCGCCGGTGAAGCAGCCGTCGTCGCCGACGACCATGCGTGTAGCCACCACCCGGTCCGCGCCGAGAAGCTCGCCGATCGGCTCGACCACCTCCGCGCCCGAGGTGGAGACGATGACGACATCGCGGCCCGCGGTGTGATGTTCCTCGATGAGGGACGCGGCCTCGTCGTAGATGATCGGGTCGATCAGATCGTGAAGGGTCTCGGCGACGATCTCCTTCACCTGCTGGACGTTCCAGCCCTTGCAGAGAGCGGAGAGGTACTCGCGCATCCGCTCCATCTGATCGTGGTCGGCGCCGCCGGCGAGAAACACGAACTGGGCATAGGCGGTGCGCAGTACGGCCCGGCGGTTGATCAGACCGCCTTGGTAGAAGGACTTGCTGAAGGTCAGCGTCGAGGACTTCGCAATGACCGTCTTGTCCAGGTCAAAGAACGCGGCTGTGCGAGGCAAGGAGTGGTTTTCCACGAGCAGAGCATAGGTGGCCGCCATTCGGCGTACGCTGGGGCGTGTGGGTTTGCCTGAGAAGGCTCTCGGGTACACCATGGAAGTCACGGATCGTTCGCGACCGTGCTAACCCGGTCCGGCTCCTCCCCCCCCGAGTCGGCCGGAGAGACGACCCCCGCTCTCCCCCCCGGCGGGGGTCGTCGCATGTCCGGACCGGTTTCCGTCCTCCGGGCGAGATCCACTTCGATCGCACTCCCTTCCGCGGGTTCCGCTTGCAGTGATCTCCCACCACTCTGCATCGTCACTGTGAGTAGCGGAAGGGGTGCTCTCCGGGAGTCACTGGTATGAGCTACGGAGATATTCACAAGTAGCCGGTTGTCCACAGTTTTTCAGCAAGATCCACATGATTTTCCAGTGCGCTGCACCGTGATTCCAGCCGCGTAGTTCGCGGAAGCCGGGAATCACCGATCTCGCGACGAAGCGAGATCGCAGATAGCGAGGAGCGGAGATCGTGGCCGGATCCATCACATCGAAGAGGGACTCCGTCGTCGAAGGGCGGCGGGACGGACCTCTGATCGTCACCGAGGACATGGAACTGCTCGACGATCTGCTGCGGCTGTGCGCCGCCGCGGGAGCCGAGCCGGACGTCCACCACCGGGTGCCGGAGCAGAGGGGCAGCTGGGAGGACGCGCCCTTGATCCTGGTCGGCGACGACGCCGCGGCGCGCTGCCGTGGAGCCACTCGCAGGCGCGGGGTGCTGCTCGTCGGACGGGACCAGGACGACCCCGACGTCTGGCGGCACGCCGTGGAGATCGGGGCCGATTCCGTATTACGGCTGCCCGACGCGGAGAGCTGGCTCGTCGACCGTATCGCCGATGTCGTCGAAGGCGTCGGGGAGCAGGCGCTCACCGTCGGGGTGATCGGCGGCCGGGGCGGGGCCGGAGCGTCCACGCTGGCCTGTGCCCTGGCCGTGACCGCCGCACGGACCGGCCGACGGACCATGCTCGTCGACGGGGACCCGCTCGGCGGGGGCATCGACGTCCTGCTCGGCGGCGAGCGGGCCGAGGGCAGGAGGTGGCCGGATTTCGCCGCCTCCAAAGGGCGTGTGGCGGGCGGGGCGCTGGAGGAGTCCCTGCCCGAACTCCACCGGCTGCGGGTGCTCAGTTGGGACCGGGGCGACTCGGTCGTCGTTCCGCCGGAAGCCATGCGGTCGGTCCTGGCCGCGGCCCGCAGGCGGGGAGGAGCCGTCGTCGTCGATCTGCCGCGCCGGGTGGACGAGGGCGTGGCGGAGGCGCTGGCCCAGCTGGATCTCGGGCTGCTGGTGGTGCCGGGCGAGCTGAGAGCGGTCGCCGCGGCCAACCGGGTGGCTTCCCTGGCGGGCATGGTCCTTCAGGACCTGCGTGTCGTGACCCGGGGCCCGTATGCCGCCGGGCTGGACGACCAGTGGGTCGCCGCCGCTCTGGGGCTGCCGCTCGCGGGTGAACTTCCCTGGGAGACGGGACTGTTGTCCGCCCAGGACGAGGGTGCGCCGCCGGGTGCCGCGCGGGGACCGCTGGCGAGGTTCTGCACGGCCTTCTGGGAGCGTGCGCTGGCGGGAGGCGCGGTCTCATGAGCACCGGACTGCTGGACGCCGTGCGGCAGCGCCTGGCCGAGAGCGGAGCCGAGCCCACTCCCGCACGGGTCGCGGCAGCCCTGCGGGCGCAGGGGCGGCTGCTGGGGGACGCCGAAGTCCTCGGCGGCACCGAGAGGCTCCGCTGCGAGCTGGTGGGGACGGGACCGCTGGAGCCTCTGCTGGCCGATCCGTCCGTGACGGACGTCCTGGTGTCCGCGCCCGACCGGGTGTGGGTGGACCGGGGCCGAGGGCTCGAACGGGCCGGGGTGACGTTCGCCGACGCGGCGTCCGTTCGCAGGCTGGCCCAACGGCTCGCCGCTGTGGCGGGCCGGAGACTGGACGATGCCCGGCCGTGGGTGGACGCCCGACTGCCGGACGGCACCCGTATGCACGCCGTGATTCCCCCGGTGGCGGTCGATTCGACCTGCCTGTCGCTGCGGGTGGTGCGACCCAGGGCGTTCTCCCTGGAGGAGTTGGAGGCCGCGGGGACGATTCCGCCCGGTGGCGACCGGGTGCTGCGGGCGCTGATCGACGCCCGGTTGTCGTTTCTGATCGGCGGCGGTACCGGGACGGGGAAGACCACACTGCTGTCGTGTCTGCTCGGGCTCGTGGGGGAGCGTGAGCGGATCGTCCTGGCCGAGGACTCTGCGGAGCTGCGGCCGGACCACCCGCATGTGGTGCGGCTGGAGTCCCGCACGGCGAACCAGGAGGGCGCGGGCCGGGTCACCCTGCGGGATCTGGTGCGCCAGGCCCTGCGGATGCGACCGGACCGGCTGGTCGTAGGCGAGGTCCGCGGCCCTGAGGTGACCGAACTCCTCAGCGCCCTGAACACGGGTCACGAAGGAGGCTCCGGGACCGTCCACGCGAACGCGGCGGCGGACGTCCCGGCCCGGCTGGAAGCCCTCGGAACCGCCGCCGGCCTCGACCGGGCCGCCCTTCACAGCCAGTTGGCGGCAGCCCTCTCGGTGGTGATCCATCTGGTGCGGGACCGGACCGGCCGTCGGCGGATCGCCGAGGTCCATGTGCTGGAGCGGGACCCGGCGGGAGTGGTGGTGACGATGCCGGCGCTCCGCTGGGACGCTGACGGCTTCGCGCGGGAGCAGGGCTGGGAGCGGCTGCGCGCCCTCCTCGGAGGTGCGCTGTGATCCCCAGAGAGCCGATGTACGCGGCGGCCGTGTGCGTGGGAGCGGCGGCCTGGCTCACCGCCGGCCGGGAACGGGGCCTGACGCGCGCGACGCTCCTCCTCGCCGACGGCGGGGCGCGGGAAGCGCCGCGATGGTCGTGGGAGCGGCTCGTGCCGCTGGTGCGCCTGCGGCGGGAGTGGCTGAGTCTGCCGGTTTCCGTGCTCCTCGCCGTGCTGGGGAAGTCGGTGCTGCCGCTGATCGCCGGCGCGGCCGCGGTCCCCCTGCTGAGGCGATGGCTGCTGGCCCGCGAGCGGACGCGCGACCGGGAGCGACGGGCCGAAGCGGTGATCACCCTGTGCGCGGGGATCGCGGGGGAGCTGAGAGCGGGTCTCCAGCCGGGACAGGCGCTGGTCGCCGCCGCCGGAGCAGCCGGAGCAGCCGGAGCGCTGGGCCCTGCCGAAGGAGCCGTGATCGCGGCGGCCCGCTTCGGCGGCGATGTGCCCCGGACACTTCGGGTGGCGGCCCGGGAGCCGGGCGCTGAAGGACTGGCCGGAGTCGCGGCCTGCTGGCGGGTGGCCGTGGACAGCGGGGCGGGACTGGCGGCGGGGCTCGACCGCCTGGAGGCGGCCCTCCAGGCGGAGCGGGACCAACAGAACGACATGTCGGCCCAGTTGGCGGGCGCGCGGTCCACGATCGTCCTGCTGGCGCTGCTCCCCGTCGCGGCCCTGGCCATGGGCTGGGCCATGGGCGCCGATCCGCTGCGGATCCTGCTGCACACTCCCGCCGGCCTGGTGTGCCTGTCGATCGGCGGGGCACTGGAAGCCGCAGGGCTCTGCTGGGCCGCGCGGATCGTGAAGAGCGGAACGAGCCGATGACCGGGGACCTCCTCCACCGGCTGGGGCTGGTGGCCCTCCTACTGGCGCTGATCGCCTGCCTGGTCTTCACCGTCGCTGTACGACGCTGCGAACACCGGGTACGCCGACGCGTCGAGCTCCTCCTGGCCATGGAGCGGACCCGCCGCCGGTGGCGACCGCGCTCCGGGAAGCGGGCCTCACGCTGGGCGCTTCCGCTGGGCGCGGCGATCACCGGCTACGTCCTCGTCGGAGGGGTGCTCGGCCTGGTCGCGGGGGTGGTGGCGGCTTATGGCGTACGGCGTAGGCAGGGCAGGCGTGGACCAGCCCTCACGCCTGCGGACGACGACCGTCAGCTGGCCCTCGCGGCCGACCTGCTCGCGGCCTGCCTCTGGGCGGGGGCGGGCCCCCGTGAGGCGGCGGAGGCGGTTGGCGAGTCGCTGGGAGGCCGGGTCGGCCGACAGTTGGTGAGAGCGGCGGCCGAACTGCGGCTCGGCGGCGAACCGACGCATGCGTGGGGCGAGTTCGCCCGGATCCCGGGCGCGTCGGAACTGGCCCGCTGCCTGGAGCGGGCGGACTCCACCGGCGCTCCGGCCGGGGAGCCGGTGTCACGGCTGGCCACCCGGCTGCGGGCCGCCCGGTCCCGTGCGGCGGCGGCACGGGCCCGCAGGACCCAGGTTCTGATCACGGCTCCGGTGGGGCTGTGTTTCCTGCCCGCGTTCCTGGCGGTCGGTGTGGCCCCCGTCGTGATCGGGCTCGCCGGCGGACTGCTCAACGGCGACTGAACGAGAACCGAGAGATCCCGAGAGATCCCGAGAAACCTGAGAAACCTGAGAAACACGGAGGTCGGAATGCTCAATTCGGTACGGAATCCGGTACGGACATGGCTTCGCGCGCTCGCTCGCAGGGCGCGTGGCCAGGACGCGGGGATGACCACGTCCGAGTACGCGATGGGAACGATCGCCGCATGCGCCTTCGCGGCGGTTCTGTACAAGGTCGTCACCAGTGGGGCGGTCTCGGACGCGCTCCAGTCGTTGATCGGGAAGGCGCTCGATGCGCAGTTCTGAGGCCGCGGACCGGGGATCCGTGACGGCGGAGGCGGCCGTCGCGGTACCGGCCCTGGTGGTCTTCGCCATGGCGTTGGTGTGGGCGCTGATGGCCGCCTCGGCCCAGATCCGGTGCGTGGACGCCGCGAGTGCCGGTGCGCGGGCGGCGGCGAGGTCCGAGCCGCACGAGACGGCCCTGGCCGCTGCCCGCTCGGCCGCCCCCGAGGGCGCCCGTGTCTCTCTGCGGCGCGAGGAGGATCTCTGGCGAGTCCGGGTGGAGGCCCCGGCTCCGGGCCCCGGCGCCCTCGCTCTGACCCTGACCGCCGAGGCGGCGGCCGTCGCGGAAGAGGTATCGCCATGACCCGTCGCTCCGATCGCGGTTCGGCGACCGTGTGGGTGGCCATGGCGGCTACCGCCCTGTCCGCCGTGTTCGCAACGATCCTGATCATGGGTCAGGTGGTGGTGGCTCGTCACCGGGCCGGCTCCGCGGCCGACTTGGCGGCACTCGCCGCCGCCGACAGCGCCCTCGGCGGCCCGCTCGCCGCGTGCGCGAAGGCGACGAGTGTGGCCCGTGCCCAGGGCGCGACGATCGTGCGCTGCACGGTCCACGGCGAGGTCGCGGAGGTGACGGCCCGTTTCCGCCTCGGCCCCTACGGACCGACGGTCAGATCCAGAGCGGGTCCTCCAGACCTCCTGAACCCCGCTGTACCGTCCCCTCAGCCCCTTCCGGGCCAACGGGGCGGCCCCGCTCCTCCCAAGCCCCTGACGGCCACGGAGCCCTCCGTCCAGCCGCCTCCTGCCCCTGGCCCCTCCCCATCCGACACCCGAATGCCCCACTCACAGCCCGCCAGGGCCCTCACGCCTCCGACTCCAGCTCCCGAATCCGGCGAAAGAGCCCCTGAATCCCGCGGAAACCGGAAGGCCGAAACGCCCCCGCCTTCCCGTGCGAAGGCCCCGGCCGACCCGCGGCCACGAACCCGACCAGGGGCCCGGGTCTCGCGGGGCGCCGGAAAGCCCGAGGCCGCAGCGGTCTCGCTCGGCCTCCGGGCCCGAGCGTCGCGTTCCGACAGGTCCTTCGAGTCCTTGCGGGACACCGCACCATATGCGACGACAGGGCACCCCGCGCCCGAACGGACGCCGACCGACCCGCGGCACGCGCCCCGGACCGTACGCCCGGCGACACCGTCTGCGGCGAGCGGCAGCCCGCCCCTACCGCGCCGCTTCCCTCAGCAGTTCCGTCAGCAGCCGTACCGCTCCCCGCTTGTGCAGCGGCTCGTTGCCGTTGCCGCACTTGGGGGACTGGATGCAGGACGGGCAGCCCGCCTCGCACTCGCACGCGGCGATGGCCTCACGCGTCGCGGTCAGCCATTCGCGGGCCGTGCGGAAGGCCCGCTCGGCGAAGCCCGCGCCGCCCGGATGGCCGTCGTACACGAAGACCGTCGGCAGCAGGGTGTCCGGGTGCAGGGGCACGGAGACCCCGCCGATGTCCCAGCGGTCGCAGGTCGCGAAGAGCGGAAGCATCCCGATCGAGGCGTGCTCGGCGGCATGGAGGGCGCCGCCCAGCTGCTCAGGGTTGATCCGTGCGGAGTCCAGCTGGTCCTCGGTGACCGTCCACCAGACGGCCTTGGTGCGCAGCGTGCGCGGCGGCAGATCGAGTTTGGTCTCACCGAGCACCTCGCCCGTCATGAGCTTGCGGCGGAGGAAGGAGACGACCTGATTGGTGACCTCGACGGATCCGTAGCAGAGGCGTCCGTCGCCCCACGGGATCTCGGTGTCGGTTTCGATGACGGAGACGGAGGTGGTGTCACGGGCGGTCGTGGAGTACGGCGGGACGGCCTCCTCGACCAGGGCGACCGGGCCATGGGGATCGTCGAGATCCAGCTTCCGGACGAGATACGTACGGCCTTGGTGGAGGTGGACGGCCCCTTCGTGGACGGTGGTGTGGGAGGCCGGCTCGTCCACGGTGCCCAGCAGCCGGCCGGTCGCTTCCTCGACGATCTGTACGGGACGGCCGCCGCCGCCCCGGATGTCGGTCAGGTCGGCGGCCCGTTCTCGGCGGGTCCAGTGCCAGCCCGACGGCCGCCGCCGCAGCAGCTTGGCGGCCTCCAGCTGGGGCATGAGGTCGCCGGTCGCGGGGCCGAAGAGTTCGAGGTCGGCCTCGGTGAGAGGCAGCTCGGCCGCGGCGGCGCACAGATGGGGGGCGAGGACATACGGATTGTCGGGGTCGAGGACCGTGGACTCCACGGGCCGCTGGAACAGGGCCTCCGGGTGGTGGACGAGGAAGGTGTCCAGCGGATCGTCACGGGCGACGAGGACGGCCAGGGCGCCCCGGCCGGAGCGTCCGGCGCGGCCGGCCTGCTGCCACAGGGAGGCCCGGGTCCCCGGATACCCGGCGATCAGTACCGCGTCGAGGCCCGAGACGTCCACGCCCAGTTCCAGGGCGGTGGTGGCGGCCATGCCCAGGAGTTCGCCGGAGTGCAGGGCCCGTTCCAGCGCGCGGCGCTCCTCGGGGAGGTAGCCGCCGCGGTAGGCGGCGACGCGCCGGGGCAGGGAGCGGTCCACCTCGGCCAGTCGCTCCTTGCTGATGACGGAGACCAGTTCGGCACCTCTGCGGGAACGTACGAAGGCCACGGTGCGGACGCCCTGGACGGTCAGATCGGTGAGGAGGTCGGCGGTCTCCGCGGTGGCCGTGCGGCGGACGGGCGCGCCCTTCTCGCCGTGGAGTTCGGTGAGCGGGGGCTCCCACAGGGCGAAGACGAGTTCACCGCGCGGCGAGGCGTCGTCGGCGACCTCGCGGACGGGCAGCCCGGTCAGCCGGCCCGCGGACACGGCGGGTTCCGCGGAGGTGGCGGAGGCGAGGAGGAAGGCGGGATTCGCGCCGTAGCGGGCGCATATACGGCGAAGGCGGCGCAGTACCTGGGCGACATGGGAGCCGAAGACCCCCCGGTAGGTGTGGCACTCGTCGATGACGACATAGCGCAGGGCGCGCAGAAAGGAGGCCCAGCGGGGGTGCGAGGGCAGGATCCCCCGGTGGAGCATGTCCGGGTTGGTGAGGACGTACGTGGCGTACTGGCGGACCCACTCGCGCTCCTCGACGGGGGTGTCGCCGTCGTAGACGGCGGGCCGGATCCGGTTGCCCAGCGGCGCGGCGAGTTCTTTCACGGCGCGGCACTGGTCCGCGGCGAGGGCCTTGGTCGGGGCGAGATAGAGGGCGGTCGCGCCGCGCCCGTTCGGGGCCTCGGCGCCGTCGAGGAGGGTGGTGAGCACGGGGGCGAGATAGGCCAGTGACTTGCCCGACGCGGTTCCGGTGGCGATGACGACCGAATCGCCGTCCAGGGCGTGCTCGGCGGCGACCGCCTGGTGGACCCAGGGATGGTCGACACCGGTCCGCTCGATGGCGTCGATGACTTCCGGCCGGATGCGATCGGGCCAGACGGCATGGCGGCCGGGTCTCGGGGGCAAGTGCTCCGTATGAGTGATGCGCGCAGCCCGGTTCGCCCTCGCGGCGAGCTGGTTGAGGACCGCACCGGGGGAGGGGCGGGTTTCCTCGCTCTCGGGCGGTCGTCCGGGACGGAGATTCTTGGCCATCGGCACCGAGTGTGTCACTGGAGTGACGGACAATGGTCCCAAGGCGTCGTGCATGGCTGTTGGTAAGTGATTGAATGCCATCGCGGCTGGCGACCGTCCTCCGCTCCGCCGGGGAGACCTGAGGGGGCGGCCGCTCGATAGCAAGGTGCTGGAGGATCCGTGGACCTGTCCCTGTCGACTCGCAATGTATCCGGACCTGGTGGCGACCGTACGGTCGTCGAGGTCGGTGGCGAGATTGATGTGTATACCGCGCCCAAGCTGCGCGAGCAGTTGGTCGAGTTGGTGAACGACGGCAGCTACCACCTGGTTGTCGACATGGAGGGCGTGGACTTCCTCGACTCCACCGGACTCGGTGTGCTGGTGGGCGGCCTGAAGCGCGTGCGCGCGCATGAGGGTTCGCTGCGCCTGGTCTGCAATCAGGAGCGCATTCTCAAGATCTTCCGGATCACGGGGCTCACCAAGGTGTTCCCGATCCACACCACGGTCGACGATGCCGTCGCGGCCACCGACTGAGGTCGGCCCGAGACTGTCGAAGACCGCCGGAAGAGGAGGGGTCCGGGCATCCAGCCCGGGGCCCCGGAGATGCACGCCCGTACGTCCGAGGGGGATGGTATGACCACCGTCGAACTTCGTTTCAGCGCTCAGCCCGAGCACGTGAGGACGGCCCGATTGGTGGCCGCTGCCGTGGCGCGCCGGGCCGGGGTCGACGAGGCCGTGCTGGACGAGGTCCGGCTCGCGGTCGGTGAGGCGTGCAGCCGGGCGGTGGGGCTGCATCGCAGTCATGGCCTCACGGCCCCCATCAAGGTCGTGCTGACCGAGGAGGACAAGACGTTCTCCATCGAGGTGGCCGACGAAGTTCCCGGCACGGGTGCCGACGGGTCCCGCGATGGATCCGGGCACGCCGACGCCGACGAGGAGACCGAGGGCGAGGATGAGATGGGCCTCGCGGTGATCAGCGGTCTCGTCGACGACATGGAGGTCTCCTCCAGCGACGAGGGCGGCGTGATCCGGATGAGTTGGCCGTCGGCGCCGGTCAGCATGCTCCCCTGACGGACCTCGATAGATCCCGACGGAATCCTGACGGACTCAGACGGCCCCAGACGGACCGAGTTGGATCGCGACTGCGCCCGACTGGCCCGGATCGGCCTCGACCGTCGTTGCTCGCCCTGTTTCACCTGTTCGGCTCCTCGGGCTTGTTCGGGCCTCCGCCCCGCCGCCGTCCTCGCGCGGCGGTCCGGTCGGCGATCCGAATAGCGTCCCCATGGTGAAGAGGCCCTGCTCAGCAGGGCCTCTTTCTTTTATCGCCAGATCATTTCATAGATCATCGATCATGTGTCAATGCCTTTGCCCCGTTACTTCTTCCAGGGGTATTTTCGAAACCTGATCATTTGCCGGATGGCAACCGAAGGTCAATTGTATTTGTCGCGCACTGTTTAGATCAGGTTTCCACTACCTACAATCCGTCCACATCTTGAGCTCTGAACGACGTCAAGGAGGACGAATGGCGGGGCTCTTCAGTTCGGAAATGATCGATCACCCGACTTCCCTCTCGGCCGCGGTACTGACAACCGACAATCGACTGATCGTCGTCGTCATCGCCGTGGTGGCGCTGTCGGCGCTCGTCGTGGCCCAGCTGCTGGTACGCCAGGTGCTGGCGGCGGACGAGGGCACCGACTCCATGAAGAAGATCGCGGCGGCGGTGCAGGAAGGCGCCAATGCCTATCTCGCCCGGCAGCTGCGCACTCTCGGCGTCTTCGCCGTCGTGGTGTTCTTCCTGTTGATGCTGCTGCCCGCCGACGACTGGTCGCAACGCGCCGGACGTTCCGTGTTCTTCCTGGTGGGTGCTCTTTTCTCGGCGGCCACCGGATACATCGGCATGCGCCTCGCCGTACGGGCCAATGTACGTGTGGCGGCAGCCGCGCGTGAGGCGACTGTTCCGGACGAGCCGACTGTTCCCGACGGGCAGGCTGTTTCCGGCGGGCAGGAAAGGGATCTGACGGCCGTCGCGCACAAGGCCATGAGAATCGCATTCCGTACGGGCGGCGTGGTCGGCATGTTCACGGTGGGCCTCGGTCTGCTGGGCGCCTCCTGCGTCGTCCTCGTCTACGCCGCCGACGCCCCCAAGGTCCTCGAGGGCTTCGGTCTCGGCGCCGCGCTGATCGCCATGTTCATGCGAGTCGGCGGCGGTATCTTCACCAAGGCGGCCGATGTCGGCGCCGACCTCGTCGGCAAGGTCGAACAGGGCATCCCCGAGGACGACCCGCGCAATGCCGCGACCATCGCCGACAACGTGGGCGACAACGTCGGCGACTGCGCGGGCATGGCGGCCGACCTCTTCGAGTCCTACGCCGTGACCCTGGTCGCGGCGCTCATCCTCGGCAAGGCGGCCTTCGGCGACGCCGGACTCGCCTTCCCGCTGATCGTCCCGGCCATCGGCGTGATCACCGCGATGATCGGCATCTTCGCGGTCGCCCCGCGGCGCGCCGACCGCAGCGGTATGACCGCCATCAACCGCGGATTCTTCATCTCCGCGGCGATCTCCCTGGCCTTGGTGGCCACGGCGGTCTTCGTGTACCTCCCCTCCTCCTACGCCGACCTGAAGGGCGTCGGCGAGGCCGCCATCCGCACCCACAGCGGCGACCCGCGGATACTGGCACTCGTCGCCGTGGCCATCGGCATCGTGCTGGCGGCCCTGATCCAGCAGCTGACCGGGTACTTCACCGAGACGAGCCGCCGCCCCGTCAAGGACATCGGCAAGTCCTCGCTGACCGGACCGGCCACCGTCGTCCTCGCCGGCATCTCCATCGGCCTGGAGTCCGCGGTCTACACCGCGCTGCTGATCGGCCTCAGCGTGTACGGCGCGTTCCTCCTCGGCGGCACGTCGATCATGCTGGCCCTGTTCGCCGTGGCGCTGGCCGGCACCGGACTGCTCACCACCGTCGGCGTCATCGTCGCCATGGACACCTTCGGGCCCGTCTCCGACAACGCCCAGGGCATCGCCGAGATGTCCGGCGACGTCCAGGGCGCGGGCGCGCAGGTGCTCACCGACCTGGACGCCGTCGGCAACACCACCAAGGCCATCACCAAGGGGATCGCCATCGCCACCGCCGTACTGGCGGCGGCGGCGCTGTTCGGCTCGTATCGCGACGCCATCGCGATCGCGGCGGACAAGGTCGGCGAGAAGGTCGGCGAAGGCGGACCCATGAACCTGGTCATGGACATCTCCCAGCCCAACAATCTGGTGGGCCTCGTCCTCGGCGCGGCGGTCGTCTTCCTCTTCTCGGGTCTGGCGATCAACGCCGTGTCGCGTTCGGCGGGCGCGGTGGTCTACGAGGTGCGGCGGCAGTTCCGCGAGCACCCGGGGATCATGGACTACAGCGAGAAGCCGGAGTACGGCCGGGTCGTCGACATCTGTACCAAGGACGCACTGCGGGAACTCGCCACTCCGGGTCTCCTCGCCGTGCTGACCCCGATCGCCGTCGGGTTCTCGCTCGGCGTCGGGGCGCTCGGCGCGTTCCTGGCGGGCGCGATCGGCACCGGCACCCTGATGGCAGTCTTCCTCGCCAACTCCGGAGGCGCGTGGGACAACGCCAAGAAGCTCGTCGAGGACGGGCACCACGGCGGCAAGGGCAGCGAGGCCCATGCCGCCACTGTGATCGGCGACACCGTCGGAGACCCGTTCAAGGACACCGCGGGACCCGCGATCAACCCGCTGCTCAAGGTCATGAACCTGGTGGCGCTGCTGATCGCGCCCGCCGTGGTCCAGTTCAGCTACGGCGACGACGCGAGCGCCGGGATCAGGGCCGTCGTCGCGATCCTCGCCATGCTGATCATCATCGGAGCCGTGTACATCTCCAAGCGGCGGGGTGTCACCGTCGGTGACGACGAACCCGACTCCGCCGAACGCAACGCGCAATCACCCGACCCGGCGGTGGTGTCCTAACCCCCTGCTCCACACATCTTTTCCATCGTCAGACCTGCTCAGGATGTTGACGGACGGCGTGTGCTGATACGCCGTCCGTCTCCCTTTCCCGGCTCGGGTGAGCCTTCTCTCCCTTGGTGCAAATGGCTACAACAGTGCGTGAACCGGCTGCCCGGCATGCGTTCGCCGCCCGGTCGACGTGTATGTTCCGGGGCGCAGGGAGCCTTGGAAGGGACCGATCCGGTGAACAAGAAGCTTGCGGCCGCACTCTCCGGCGGCGCGGTACTGGTGCTGGCGATGTCCGGTTGCGGCAGTGGCGACGACAAGGAGTCGGTCGACGACTGGGCCAAGAAGTACTGCGACCTGGCCAAGCCGCAGATCCAGAAGCAGGCCGACGTCGAACAGCTCATCCGTTCGACCGCCACGGACGGCAAGCCGGGCGATATCCAGGCCGCCGACTCCAAGGCGTTCCAGGATCTCTCCGCCGTGAACAAGGCATTCGCCGCCGCCCTCAGGGGCGCGGGGCAAACACCCGTCGAGGGCGACCGGAAGCTGGTCGAGGCCAACGCCGTCGAGCTCGACGCCAACTCCAAGGCGTACCTCGATCTCAAGAAGCAGATCGACGCGCTCGACGCCCAGAACCAGCAGAAGTTCGCCGACGGTCTCGACCCCGTGGTCGAAGGGCTGACGAAGATCGAGCAGAACCAGAACGCGTCGAAGAAACTGCGGGCCAGTGACACGGGCAAGGCGATGGCGAAGCAGGCGGGCTGCAAGCCGGTGACGGCGTCGACGCCCGTGCCGGGGCCCTCCGCCTGACCCCTTCGTCCGTCCTGCCCCCTTCGTCCGTAGGCCGCCACGCGTGCCGCGTACGCGTCAGGCCGCCTCGGGGACGGCTCCGCGGAGCCCTCGGGGACGCGTTCGCGCAGGGGCGGCCCGCATGCTCTCGCGGCCGGACCCCTACACCCTCGGGGACGGCTTCGCGGACCACCCGCGATCACGCCCGATCGCCTCGCCTCGCACCGGTTCTCGGTGACGCCGCACGGATGACTCGCCGCCCCCGGACCCGGGTACTCCCGGACCGGGGGCGGCGGGCGTTTCCGGAGCGTCGGGCCGGGGCGGCGATTGTCAGTGGCGGCGGCCACAATGGGCGGGTGAGTACGACCAGCGCCACCCCAGGCATCCCCTCGCCCGACCAAGCGCCACGGCTGCGCGAGTCCTTTCTCGCCGGCGACTTCACCGCCGACGGGCTCCTCGACCTGCTCGGCGCCTCCGCGTACGCGGCCCTGGCCCGCAGCGAGACCGTGCCCGCCCTGCGTGCCACGCGCGGAGACGGCGTTCTCGACACGCTGGTGCGGCTGTTCCTGCTCCAGCAGCCGGTCGCGTACGGGAGAGCCGGCGCCGCCCTGCCGCTGGACGCGGCCCTCGCCGACGGCTGGGTGGTGCGGGACGGCGACTCGGTCCGCGCCACCGTGGATGTGCGGCCCTATGGGGGGCCCGAGGGTCAGGACTGGTTCATCGTCTCCGACCTCGGCTTCGCCGTCGGCGGCGCGTCGGGCGCGGGCGGCCAGGACGAAGCGGTCGTCCTCGGCGTCGGCGGCGCCTCCACCACCCTCGCCGGTATCACCGTCCGCTCGCCGGTGGCCTCCGCGCTCGACCTCGGCAGCGGCTCGGGAATCCAGGCGCTGCACGCGGCACAGCACGCGACCCGCGTCACGGCCACCGACCTGAATCCGCGCGCCCTCGGCTTCACCCGTCTCACCCTCGCGCTCTCCGACGCCCCGGAGCCCGATCTGCGGGAGGGCTCCCTCTTCGAGCCGGCCGGCCAGGACACGTACGACCTGATCGTGTCGAATCCGCCGTTCGTGATCTCTCCGGGCGCCCGCCTGACGTACCGGGACGGCGGAATGGGCGGGGACGACCTGTGCCGCTCACTCGTCCAGCAGGCCGGAGACCGGCTGAACCACGGGGGATACGCCCACTTCCTCGCCAACTGGCAGCAGGTCGAGGGGGAGGAGTGGCAGGACCGGCTCCGCTCCTGGGTGCCGCGCGGCTGCGACGCCTGGATCGTGCGGCGCGAGGTGCAGGACGTCACGCAGTACGCGGAGCTGTGGCTGCGCGACAGCGGCGACCACCGCGGCGACCCCCGGGAGTACGCGGCGCGGTACGAGGCATGGCTGGACGAGTTCGAGGCGCGTAAGACCAAGGCGGTCGGCTTCGGCTGGATCACCCTGCGGAAGTCGGATTCCGAGCGGCCCTCGATCGTCACGGAGGAGTGGCCGCACCCGGTGGAGCAGCCGCTCGGCGAGAGCGTACGGGCGCACTTCGCCCGTCAGGACTATCTGCGGACGCACGACGACGCGGCCCTGCTCGCCGACCACTTCACCCTCGCCGCCGAGGTCGTGCAGGAGCAGGTCGGGCTGCCGGGGGCTGAGCACCCCGAGCATGTCGTGCTCCGGCAGAACCGGGGGATGCGGCGGGCGACGAAGGTCGACACGGTCGGCGCGGGGTTCGCCGGGGCGTGTGACGGGACGCTGAGCGCGGGCCGCATCCTGGACGCGATCGCCCAGCTCATCGACGAGGACCCGGTCCTGCTCCGGGACCGCACCCCGCAGGCGCTCCGGCTCCTGGTGGGGGAGGGCTTCCTGGAGCCGGTGCGGTAGGGCGGGGCATGGACGAGGCGCTCGGGCGGGCGGCGGGGGTGGTGCGCCCGTGCGGGGCGTGCGTGCGGGCGCCGGGTGCGGCTCCTTGCCGGGGCTCCACCCCGGACTCCGCGCCTCGAACGTTGGTGGGGCCGGATGTGCGGGGCTGGGTGGCACACGGGGGTGGTCGGCGGGGCTGGATTCGCGGGCGGACCTCGCTCCTCCTGTGCTGGAGCCGGTGGGGTGCCCGTCGGTCGGAGGGCAGCGGTTCGAGCCCTGCCATGGGGTGAAATCGGCCAATGTTCGGTTTACGTGCCTTATGCAGCCCGAGGCAGTCCGTCCGGGCTGCCGGGTCGGCCCCTCGTCCTATGCGGTCGGCCTATGCGGTCGGCCTGGCTCTCGCCGTAATGGCTCACCGCGTCATGGCTCGCTCGTCCCGGTGCTTCCCGGTGCTTTCCGGTGCTTCGCGGGTTCCCCGTCGGCCCGCTGCCCCGGTCCCGCCGCTCAGCGCTTTGCGCGTCCCGGCCGAGTCCCCTGCCCGCTCGCCGTGGCCCCTTGCCGTGCCCGCGCCCTCCGGCCCCTTGCCGTGACGCGTACCGCCCCTGCCCGCTCGCCGGGCCCGATCCGCTCCGCGTGGGTGAACCCACGCGGCGTTCACCCGGAATTCGTGTCTCCGATGCTCGGATCTGTCAGCCTCGGCCTCCGGGGAGAACCCCGTATCGCCTCGGCGTCGACGAAGGTCAGAGAAGGACGGGTGCGGCTGTGGAGAGCGGGCCAGCGATCTTCGCCGGAGTGGCGTTCGCACTGTTCGGAGCCGGGCTGCTGCTGTGGACGGGAGTGCGCGTGATGCACCGCGCACCGGTCGCCCAGGGAGTGAGTCCCGCCACGGCCATCACCCTCACCGCGTTCGCCGGAGTGGCCTTCCTCGCACTCGGCGTGTGGTGCTTCGGCCGCATCTGAGCGGGGTTCTCGGGCATCGTCGTGCCGGTCCGGGCGGCAGGAATGCCCGGACTCGGGTTACCGTTCGAGTGGCCGTTGCGGGCTTTTGCCGTTTGACACGGGGGCGGGTTGTACCGTCACACTCCGCAGCGGCAGCACCACCACGCAGAAGCACCACACGGAATCTGCGGCACCACGGCAGCGTTCACAGCAGTGAGCGCGACCCGCGCCGTACCCCCGTGTCTGCCCACCGAGCGTCGACCGGAGAGAAGAGCGAAGTTGTCCCCGACCAGCGAGACCGCACAGGGCGGCCGCCGACTCGTGATCGTCGAGTCGCCTGCCAAGGCGAAGACGATCAAGGGGTACCTCGGCCCCGGCTATGTCGTCGAGGCGAGCGTCGGGCACATCCGCGACCTGCCCAACGGCGCCGCCGAGGTCCCCGAGAAGTACACCGGTGAGGTCCGCCGCCTCGGTGTCGACGTCGAGCGTGACTTCCAGCCCGTCTATGTCGTCAACGCCGACAAGAAGGCCCAGGTCAAGAAGCTCAAAGAGCAGCTGGCCGCCTCCGACGAGCTCTACCTCGCCACCGATGAGGACCGTGAGGGCGAGGCCATCGCCTGGCATCTGCTCGAAGTCCTCAAGCCCAAGGTCCCCGTCCACCGGATGGTCTTCCACGAGATCACCAAGGACGCGATCCGCGACGCCGTCGCCAACCCGCGCGAGCTGAACAAGCGCATGGTCGACGCCCAGGAGACCCGCCGGATCCTCGACCGTCTCTACGGTTATGAGGTCTCGCCGGTCCTGTGGAAGAAGGTCATGCCCCGGCTCTCCGCGGGCCGGGTCCAGTCCGTCGCGACCCGGCTCGTCGTCGAGCGGGAGCGCGAGCGCATCGCGTTCCGCTCCGCCGAGTACTGGGATCTGACCGGCACGTTCTCCACCGGCCGCGCCGGAGACCCGTCCGACCCCCCGTCGCTGAGGGCCCGCCTCAACACGGTCGACGGACAGCGCGTCGCCCAGGGCCGCGACTTCGGCTCCGACGGCCTGCTCAAGTCCGGCCAGGTGCTGCACCTGAACGAGGCGAACGCCCGTGCCCTGGCCGCCGCGCTGGAGCACGCCTCGTTCGGCGTCCGCTCGGTCGAGTCCAAGCCGTACCGCCGCTCGCCGTACGCCCCGTTCCGTACGACGACGCTCCAGCAGGAGGCGTCCCGCAAGCTGGGCTTCGGGGCCAAGGCCACCATGCAGATCGCGCAGAAGCTGTACGAGAACGGCTTCATCACCTATATGCGTACGGACTCCACGACGCTCTCCGACACCGCGGTGTCGGCGGCCCGTGCGCAGGTCACGCAGTTGTACGGGTCGGACTACCTGCCCGACAAGCCGCGGGTGTACGCGGGCAAGGTCAAGAACGCGCAGGAGGCGCACGAGGCGATCCGGCCCTCGGGTGATCGTTTCCGCACCCCCGGCGAGACGGGTCTCAGCGGCGACCAGCTCAGGCTGTACGAGCTGATCTGGAAGCGGACCGTCGCCTCCCAGATGAAGGACGCGGTCGGCAACTCGGTCACGGTGAAGATCGCCGGCACGGCGTCGGACGGCCGGGACGTGGAGTTCACCGCGTCCGGCAAGACGATCACGTTCCACGGCTTCATGAAGGCGTACGTGGAGGGGGCCGACGACCCGAACGCGGAGCTGGACGACCGCGAGCGCCGGCTGCCGCAGGTCGCCGAGGGCGACGCGCTCGCCGCCGAGGAGATCGCGGTGGACGGCCACGCCACCAAGCCGCCCGCCCGCTACACCGAAGCCTCGCTGGTCAAGGAGCTGGAAGAGCGCGAGATCGGCCGCCCTTCCACATACGCCTCGATCATCGGCACCATCCTCGACCGCGGTTATGTGTTCAAGAAGGGGACGGCGCTGGTGCCGTCGTTCCTGAGCTTCGCCGTGGTCAATCTGCTGGAGACGCACTTCGGCAGGCTCGTCGACTACGACTTCACCGCCAAGATGGAGGACGACCTCGACTGCATCGCGCGGGGCGAGGCACAGGCGGTGCCGTGGCTGAAGCGCTTCTACTTCGGCGCGGGCGACGACAGCGGAACCACGGCTTCCGGGTCCTCCGGCGCTTCCGGAGGAAATGACGGCGGCGACCACCTCAGCGGTCTCAAGGCCCTGGTGACCGACCTGGGCGCGATCGACGCCCGTGAGATCTCCAGCTTCCCCGTCGGGGAGGGGATCGTGCTGCGCGTCGGCCGGTACGGCCCGTACATCGAGCGCGGCGAGAAGGACACGGACGGCCATCAGCGCGCCGATGTGCCCGACGACCTCGCGCCCGACGAGCTGACCGTCGAGTACGCGGAGGAACTGCTGGCCAAGCCGAGCGGGGACTTCGCGCTGGGCACGGACCCGGTGTCGGGGAACGAGATCGTCGCGAAGGACGGGCGGTACGGCCCGTATGTCACCGAGATCCTGCCCGAGGGCACCCCGAAGACCGGCAAGAACGCGGTCAAACCGCGTACGGCCTCCCTCTTCAAGTCGATGTCGCTGGACACCGTCACCCTGGACGACGCGCTCAAGCTGATGTCCTTGCCCAGGATCGTCGGCACCGACGCCGAGGGCGTGGAGATCACCGCGCAGAACGGCCGGTACGGCCCGTATCTGAAGAAGGGCACGGACTCACGCTCTCTGGAGACCGAGGACCAGCTCTTCGGCATCACGCTGGAGCAGGCGCTCGCGATCTACGCGCAGCCCAAGCAGCGTGGGCGTGCCGCGGCCAAGCCGCCGCTGAAGGAGCTGGGGACCGACCCGGTGAGCGAGCGGCCGGTGGTCGTCAAGGACGGCCGATTCGGTCCGTATGTCACCGACGGCGAGACGAACGCGACTCTGCGGACCGGCGACAGCGTGGAGGAGATCACTCCGGAGCGCGGGTACGAGCTGCTCGCCGAGAAGCGGGCGAAGACACCGGCCAAGAAGACAGCCAAGAAGACGGTGAAGAAGACGGCGGCGAAGAAGGCTCCGGCCAAGAAGGCCGCGCCCGCCAAGAAGGCCGCTCCGGCGAAGAAGACGGCCGCGAAGACGACGGCCGCGAAGAAGGCCGTGGCCAAGAAGGCTGTGGCGAAGAAGACCGCGGCCGGGAAGACGGCGACTGTCGGCGACGAGTAGGTCGACGGAACCCCCGTCGCCGAACGTTACCTGCGAGTACATGCGGTTGCGCCGGGCGCACTACGGGCGCTCTGTGGAGAGGGCAGGGAGCCTCTGTGCAGAGCGTCCGTATGTTCGGACGGCCCTTCGGGGAGTCCGGCGCTCCGGATAGGCTGGGCGGATGACGCGAGCCGAGCAGCCAGCCGAGCAGCAGGGGGTCGTGAGCACCGCCTCAGAGACTGCCTCGGACTCCGGCGCATCTGCACCCCCTGCCTCACGCGCCTCACATGACCCTCATGACGATCTGGTCGCGGAGTCCCGTGAGCGCGCCCTGCGCGCCCTGTTGCGCTTCCCGCCGCTGAAGCGGCTGTGGAACGCGCAGGTGGTGGGAGGCATCGGAGACGCCCTCGCCGTGTTCGTGCTGCTGCTGCTGACCTTGCAGGCGGCGGTGACCGAGGGAACCTTCGGGGACGGCTACCGGGGAGCGGCCTTCGCCGTGGCCGCCGTGCTCGGGGCCAGGGTTCTCGCCACCCTGCTCTTCGGGGCCGTGCTCCTCGGCCCGCTGATCTCGCTGACCTCGCCCAAGGGGCCGCTCGACCGCCGCTGGACCATGATCGGGGCCGACGGGCTACGGCTCGTACTGCTCATCGTGGCACCGCTGTGGATCGACTGGACGCCCGGCAACGCGCCCTTGATCCTGCTGATCACGGTGTTCGTCACCGGAGCCGCGGAACGTTTCTGGACCGTCTCCCGCGATGGCGCCGCGCCCGCGCTGCTGCCCGCCCCGCCGCCGGAGGGCACGTCCGTACGCCCCCTGCCGGACCATCTGGACGCGCTGCGCCGCCTCTGGCTGCGCACCTCCTTCGCGGTGATCCCCCTCGGGGCCGTCGTCCTGCTCGTCTCCGCGCTCCTCGGCGAACTGCTCGGCAAGGGCGTCGACTGGTTCTCGCTGCACCAGGCGGCCCTCGGGTCGTACATCGCGGCCGGTCTCTTCGCGGCCTCCATCTCGGTGCTGTACTTCATCGAACTGCCGAACTCGCCGACCCCGAGGCCGCGCTCGCCGCTCGAAGGACTGCGGAGGCCCTCCGTGGGCGCTCCTGTCGGCACGGACCAGGGCGGTGCCCCGGAGCGCGGCACGGACCAGGCCCGCCCGGGCAAGGGTGGCGCTCCGGGTAAGAACCGCGGTCCGGACAAGGGGCGTGATTCCGGCAAGAAGCGCACATCCGACAAGGGCCGTACGGGTGCCGTGCCCCTGCTCGTCATCGGCTGCGCGGCGGTCGCGGGCGCGATCTCGTCGGCCGTCGCCGTCTCCGTACTGCACGCCATCGACCTCGGAGGCGGACCCGCCGCTTTCGCTCTGCTCGTCATCGCGCTGACCGGCGGTACGGCACTCGGCATCCGTGGCGCCGCGTCCGTCCTGCCGGCGCTGTCCCGCAGGCGGCTGCTGGCGCTCGCCCTCGCGTTCACCGGGGTCGCGCTGCTCGCGATGGGGCTCGTGCCGGACACGGCGACCGTGCTGTTCATCGCGCTCGTCGCCGGTGTCTCCGCGGGCGTCGCCGCGAGCACCGGGCATGTACTCATCGACCAGGAGACGGAGGAGTTCCGGCGTGGCCGGATGACCGACCACCTCCAGGCGACCGTACGTCTCACCATCGGCCTCGGCGCGATCGCCGCGCCACTGCTCGCCGCGGCGATCGGGCCGCACCGTCTGGCCAGCGGTGACTTCGTCTTCGCCCACGGCGGGGCGGCGTTCACCCTGATGCTGGTGGGCGCGCTGCTGCTGCCCGTCGCCGCGGTCGTCCTCGCGAAGACGGACGACCGGTCGGGCGTGCCGCTGAGGCGCGACCTCGGCGACGCCCTGCGCGGTGGCGCCGATCCGGCGCAGGCTCCCGCGCCGACCGGGTTCTTCATCGCCATAGAGGGCGGCGACGGTTCCGGGAAGTCCACCCAGGTCGAGGCGCTCGCCGAGTGGATCCGGGCCAAGGGCCACGAGGTCGTCGTCACCCGTGAGCCGGGTGCGACGCCCGTCGGAAAGCGGCTGAGGTCGATCCTGCTCGATGTCTCGTCCGCCGGGCTGTCCAACCGCGCCGAGGCGCTGCTGTACGCCGCCGACCGCGCCGAGCACGTCAGTTCGGTCGTCCTGCCCGCCCTGGAGCGCGGTGCGATCGTCATCTCCGACCGGTACATCGACTCGTCCGTCGCCTACCAGGGCGCCGGGCGCGATCTGGCCCCGACGGAGATCGCCCGTATCTCGCGGTGGGCCACGGGTGGACTCGTACCGCATCTGACGGTGCTGCTGGACGTCGCGCCGGAGACCGCGCGCGAACGCTTCACGGAGGCGCCGGACCGGCTGGAGTCCGAGCCCGCGGAATTCCACCGGCGGGTGCGCGCGGGCTATCTGACCCTGGCGGCCGGCGATCCGGGCCGGTATCTGGTCGTGGACGCGGGCCAGGAGCCCGAGGCCGTCACCACCGTCGTACGCCACCGGCTCGACCAGTTGCTCCCGCTCTCCGCCGCCGAGGTGAAGGCGCAGGAGGAAGCCCGGCGCAAGGCCGAGGAGGAGGCGCGGCGCAAGGCGGAGGAAGAGGCGGCGCGCAAGGCGGAGGAGGAGCGCCTTGAGCGTGAGCGCGAGGCGCAGCTCGCGAAGCTCCGCGCCGAGGAGGAGGCCCGTCGCAAGGCCGAGGAGGAGGCCGCGCGCCAGCGGGAGGCCGAGCGGCAGGCGGAGGAAGCCCGTCAGCGCGCCGAGGAGGCGCGCCGGCTCGCGGAGGAGGAGCGCCGCAAGCGGGAGGCGGAGGAGAAGGCGCACAGGGAGGAACAGGAGCGCCTGCGGAAGCTCGCCGAGGAGCAGGCCCGACTGCGCGCCGAGGCGGAGGAACGCCGCTTGGAGAAGCAGCGCAAGGCGGAGGAGGCGCTGCTGAAGGCGGAGGAGGCGCGCCGGGCTGAGGCGGCCGCGGCTGCTGCTGCCGCTGCGGCGGAGGCTGCTGCTTCGGCCTCGGACGCGGTTTCCGCCGACGAAGAGACGGTCGTGACGCCTGTCGTGCGCCCGGACGAGGTGACTCAGGAGGTTCCGAAGGTCTCGCCGCCGCCGCAGCCGTCCCAGCAGCCGCGGTCGCCCGGGTCGTCTCAGCAGAAGCGCCCGCCGTCGCAGACGCCGTCGTCGCAGTCGCCGTCGTCGGACGTGGCCGAGACGGCGGTTCTGCCACAGGTCCCGGAGGACGCCGACAAGCCGGCGAACCCCACGGGCTCGGCGAATCCAGCCACGGCGGAGACGGCAGTCCTGCCACCGGTCCGTGACGAGTCTCCGGCGGACAGGGTCCCGCCGGGCATCTTCCGTGAGGAGCGGACGGGAGCCTCGGGCGCTTCAGGTCCCTTGGGCGCTTCAGGTCCTGTCGGCTCCGGTGGCCCTGCCGGTGCTTCGGGCTCCGCTGGGTCGTCTCGTTCCGACGGCTCCCCCGGTCTCGTCGGCCCGAACGACCGTACGCGGGAACTCCCGCAGGTGGACCCGAGCACAGGTCGCCCCCGCCGCCGCTCGGACTGGGCGGAGGAGACCCCGCTGGACGACCTCCCGACTCTGGCGGACGAACTGCTGGGCCCGCACGACGAGGACGACGAGGGGCGCAGGAGAAGGCGCTGAGACCGTAGGAACGGACCTGGGGTACGGGTCCGGGCGCGCACGGACCCGTACCCGTCCGGACCCGGACCCGTCTCGGGAAGACCGTCCGCCGCCACGAGGCGAGAAGCCGGCCTCGCGACGCGATGAGGCCGTCGCCCGCTCGCCCCCGCGGGGTCGGGAACCTCCGTTGTCACACCCCTGCCCCACAATGGGACTCCAGCACAGAAGCCAGAGGCACCAGAGGCAGGTGACGGCGTATGGCCGTATGGGACGACCTCGTCGGGCAGGAGCGCGTCCAGGCGCAGCTCGCTGCCGCCGCCCGGGACGCGGACGCCCTCGTCACCGCGGTTGAGCAGGGGGAGGACCTCCCGGACGCCTCCAAGATGACGCACGCCTGGCTCTTCACCGGCCCGCCGGGCTCCGGGCGCTCCACCGCCGCCCGCGCCTTCGCCGCCGCGCTGCAGTGCGTCAGCCCCGACAGAGCCCTCGGCGGCGCGCCGGGCTGCGGATTCTGCGACGGCTGCCATACCGCGCTCGTGGGGACGCACGCCGATGTGCAGGTCGTCCGTACCGACCTGCTCTCCATCGGCGTCAAGGAGACCCGCGACCTCGTCCGCCGCGCCCAGCTGTCCCCGGCGGTCGGACGCTGGCAGGTGATCATCCTGGAGGACGCCGACCGTCTCACGGAGGGCGCGGGCAACGTCATCCTGAAGGCCGTCGAGGAGCCCGCGCCCCGCACCGTATGGCTCCTGTGCGCCCCGTCGCTGGAGGACGTGCTGCCGACGATCCGTTCGCGCTGCCGTCATCTCACGCTGCGTACGCCGTCCGTCGCGGCGGTCGCCGACGTACTGATCCGGAGGGACGGCATCGAGCCCGACGTGGCCGCGGCAGCGGCCCGGGCCACACAGGGCCACATCGGCAGAGCCCGCCGGCTGGCGACCGACGAGCGGGCCCGCGCGCGGCGGGCGGCCGTGCTGAAGCTGCCGCTGCGGGTCGACGACATCGGCGGCTGCCTCAAGGCCGCGCAGGAGCTGATCGACGCCGCGGCCGACGACGCCAGACAGGGCGCCGAGGAGATCGACGCGAAGGAGACGGATGACCTGAAGGCGGCGCTCGGCGCGTCGCAGGGCGGCCGGATGCCGCGAGGGACGGCCGGGGCGATGAAGGAGCTGGAGGACAGGCAGAAGCGTCGCAGGACGCGCACCCAGCGCGACAGCCTGGACTTGGCGCTCAGCGATCTGACCGGGTTCTACCGCGATGTGCTCGCCCTCCAGCTGGGCAGCGAGGTCGCGCTCGCCAACGGCGACGTACGGGACTCGCTCGACCGCATCGCCCGCGCCTCGACCCCCGAGGGAACCCTGCGCCGGATAGAGGCTGTGGTCGCCTGCAGAGGCGCCCTGGAGGCGAATGTCGCTCCGCTGCTGGCGGTCGAGGCGATGACGGTGGCCCTGCGCGCGGGGTGACTCCTTCGTGATCGACCGTGTACGGATGGGCGTTCTTCCGTGCCGTCGCCTACGCTCCGGGAATGGACCCAAGGCGCCTGCTCCGAAGCTCCGCCCTCGCACTGGCCGCGACCGCCGTGCTGATCTCAGGCTGCACCGGCGCGGGGTCGCCGCCCAGCGCCGCCGCGTCCTCGTCGGGCGGTTCGGGCGCCGGGGCCACAACGGCGCCGACGGCCGGGCTGAAGCCGTACTACGCGCAGAAGTTGTCGTGGCGGGACTGCGGTGCGCCCGGTTTCCAGTGCTCCACGCTGAAGGCCCCGCTCGACTACGACAAGCCGGGCGGCGACTCCGTTCAGCTCGCCGTCGCCCGCAAGAAGGCCACCGGCCCCGGTAAGCGCCTCGGGTCGCTCCAGGTCAACCCCGGCGGCCCCGGAGGTTCGGCCGTCGGCTACCTCCAGGCGTACGCGGGCATCGGTTATCCGGCCCCGGTCCGCGCCCGCTACGACATGGTCGCGATGGACCCGCGCGGTGTCGCCCGCAGCGAGCCCGTCGAATGTCTCGGCGGGAAGGAGATGGACGCGTACACGCAGATCGACCAGACCCCCGACGACGCCGCCGAGACGACCCGTCTCACGACCGCGCTCAAGGACTTCGCGGCGGGCTGCCAGAAGCGTTCGGGCAAGGTCCTGCCGCATGTCTCGACCGTCGACGCGGCCCGTGACATGGACATCCTGCGCGCGGTGCTGGGCGACGAGAAGCTGTCGTATGTGGGCGCTTCGTACGGCACGTTCCTGGGCGCGACCTACGCCGAACTCTTCCCTAGCCGCACCGGCCGCCTCGTACTCGACGGCGCGCTGGACCCCTCCCTCCCGGCCCGGGAGCTGAATCGCGACCAGACGGAGGGGTTCGAGACGGCGTTCAAGGCGTTCGCGGCGGACTGCGTCAAGCAGCGGGACTGTCCCCTCGGCACCGCCACCACGGCGGATGCCTCCGACCGACTCAAGACCTTCTTCGCCGAACTGGACGCGAAACCCGTCCCCACCGGCAGCCGTCCGCTGGGCGAATCCCTGGCCACCACCGGAGTCCTCACCGCGATGTACGACGAGGGCGCCTGGCCCGGGCTCCGCACCGCCCTGACGAGCGCCATGAACGGCGACGGCGCCCCACTCCTCGCTCTGGCCGACAGCTACTACGAGCGCGAGAGCGACGGCACGTACTCCAATCTGATGATGGCCAACGCGGCCGTGAACTGCCTGGACGCGCCCCCCGCTTTCACCGGCCCGGACGCCGTGCGATCCGCGCTTGCCGAGTTCGAGCAGGTGTCACCGGTCTTCGGCCGGAACTTCGCCTGGGCCGCCCTCAACTGCGCCTACTGGCCCACCCCGGCCACCGGTACCCCCCACCGCATCGAGGCCAACGGCACACCCCCCATCCTCGTGGTCGGCACCACCCGCGACCCCGCGACCCCCTACAAGTGGTCCCAGTCGCTGGCCGGCCAGCTCTCCTCCGGCCGCCTGCTGACCTACGAGGGCGACGGCCACACGGCGTACGGCCGGGGCAGCGACTGCGTCGACACCGCGATCAACACCTTCCTCCTCGACGGCACCCCTCCACCGAACGGCAAACGCTGCCGCTGACCCCCCTCCCCACCCCTCGCGCGCGCCATCCCGCACCCGGACGGCTCAGGGTGCGGGATGGTCCGGGGCACCCGGATCAACCCTGTAGACTTGGCGCCGCTGCTGATGCGAACGTGTTCTCGGGAGGACGCGTATATCCGCAGCTCGCCGCCTTAGCTCAGTTGGCCAGAGCAACGCACTCGTAATGCGTAGGTCTCGGGTTCGAATCCCGAAGGCGGCTCATCCGGAGCCCAGCTCAGACCGTGTCTGAGCTGGGCTTCTTCGTTCAGCGGATGCGTCGTCGGCGTCGGGCGCGGGCTGTGCGGGTGTCGGTGGTCTCGGTTCTGGTCTCAGGTGGCGGTTCGGGGCGGGGCATGAAGGTGACTCCCATGCGGCGCATGGCGTCCCTGGTGAGGGTGGAGCGTCCTTTGACTTACCGCCGTGTCTGGCTGATCTGGGTGTGCCGCAGGAATGGCGAAGATCAGGCATCGTGCGGTGGCCCATAGGACGGACCGAAGTGGGACCACCAGGCGGGCCCCTACCTACAGCAACCCGCACCGCGGGATGGAGCTCGCGGACCAGCTCGTCAAGCGCGTGAAGGTTCACGACGTCGGCCTGTTCGTGACGATCTCGACGTGCAAGACCGACCAGAGCGGCAAGGACACCGGCCGTTTCATCCAGGGCCGGACAATAGCCACCAGTGTGACAACGCCAGGTCGTGCCGCCGAGGCTCCGGCGTTGGGTCCGCTGACCCTGGCCGGTCTGGGCGACGGCGAAGTTCCAGGTCGCTGACCTGTGGCTTCGTGCACGCAATGGAGGCTGACCTCAAGCCCGGATCTCGATGGTGAGGCGGGCCCGGGTGCCCTGGGCGAGCCAGCGATGGACGACCTGCTCGTTGACGGTCACCACCTGCTGGGTTGCCCCTTGGGCGGTCTCCCGGTCGGGATAGGAGGCGGTACGGGTCAGCACGGGGACATCCTCTCAAATGACCTGGTCAGGAACTACGTCCGCAGGGGATCGAGATCAGCAGCCGGGTCACAGGCCGTTGAAGTTCCAGAACAGGCCGACCTCGGTGTCCGAGACGACGACGAGACCGCAATCCTCAGTGAAGACGCTCATCGGGCTGTATCCCAGGCTCTCCAGAGTGAAGTCGAGTGTGCCGGGCGCGCTGCCCGCCATCGCCCTCAAGTCGTCCGCATACTCGTCGAAGTACCCGAGGTTGGACAGGGTGCAGCCGCCCCCGGTGAGGGCCAGGAGCAGATCCTCGGCACTGTCCCGGTCGATCTTCTTGAGACGGGGCGCGACGTACTCCGGGGGGTGGATGGCGAAGGGCCACATGGGGTTCCCCAGGCGCTCGGGGTCCTCCTCCGCGTCGTCGACGCGGGCCCAGCCCCAGGGGTCCGGCATGGCCCGGGCCATCAGCGCGAGGACATCGAGCATCCAGTCCTCGTGGCGGCGCGGGCCGGTGGCGATGTACGCGAACGCGTCCCTGTACAGGTGGCGTACCGCGGCTTTCCAGGAGGTCTGGTCGACGGACATATGGTGCTGGCTTTTGCTCGGTGGACGCTAGGACTTGGAGGGCATCGACGTCATGACGGTGAACGGCGGGTTCGGCTGCTGTCGTACCGGATCCGCGTGTCGATGCCGGTGCTGTCGTACGCCTTGGCGTTCATGCCGCCCTGCTTGTCCCCGGAGAGCGGGTCGTTCGGGTCCATCGGCTGCTTGCTCACGCTGCGGCCGCTGGTCTCGCCGTTCGGCGCGGTCGAATGGGAGCCTTTGACGTCTCCCTCTCCCGGCGGCGGCGGGCCCTTGAGCCACGCCTCGATGGCGGCCCGGTTCTTGTTGAGGTTGTACTTGGTCAGGTCCTCCGCCCGCTGGTAGTCAGGGAAGGCCGAAGTGCTGCTCGGGTACGGCTTGCCGTACGGCCAGGCATGGTTCGGCCCGTTCGTCTGCTGGTCACGCAGGCGCTGCGCGAGCTGTTCGTCCGTCTTGCCGACGTGCTTGTCCAGGCCGTCGGCCGCCAGCGTGTCAGCGGCGTACGCCTCCAGCGGCCACGTTGGGCGTGCGCGCGGTGAACACCCAGATGCCGTGCGACTGCGTTGCCCCCATTACCCGACCCTTGGTCAGTAGCCACGGACTGTCCTTCTGGAACGGTGCGAAGTTGTCGTTGGAGACGATGACTCCGCCCACTTCCTCGGCGATGCTGATGACGAGTGCGTCTCCTCGTCCCTCTGTGCCCGCCGGAGGCTGTACGACGTGGCCGTCCGCGATGGCCTCTTCGACGAGGGGGCGTTCCTCCGCGCTGACTTGGTGTCTCAGAGAGGCATCCACGACGACGTGGATGTCGCGCTGTGGATGCTTGAAGCGCAGTGCTGTCACGGCGGCCTGGAGTGCCGTGAAGCTCGGCTGTCCGCCCTTGTGCCGCGGTGGCCTTCCGTTCCATGCCAGGTTGGATCCGTCCACGACGAGCGGTTCGGTGGGACCGCCCGACCGAGGGAGGCGAGAGGACGGCTGCTGAGGGTGTGTCGGTTTCGGTGTGGGGCGTGTGGCTGGGGCGAGGGCGAGAAGCCGCTCGAGTTCCTTCTTCACTTCCGGCTCCACGGCTCCGTCGCCAAACACCTTGATCTCGCCGTTGAGGACGGGCTCGCCGGTTCGCTGCAAGGTTGCCTTGACCGACAGCAGTCCTTCCTTGCTGTAGGTGAACTCGAGGTCGAAGACGCCCTCATTCCTGTCCTTGCAAGGCTCGGGGTAGCGCAGTTCAAGTTCGGTCAGTTTGACGTTGTCCGGGTGGTCGACCGGTCGATCGGGGGTTCCTTCCCATACCTCCACCGTCAGTTTGGAGACGTTGTCCTTGTTCGGCTCATAGGCCTTCACACGCTGCTGTGGGAGCCGGAGATTGCGCGGGATCAGGGTGCTGAACTGCCTCTTGCCATCCCGTCCCGTGGTGACCGTTCCAAGCGCGTGCGTGTTGACGACGCGGATGATGCTGGTCAGTTCGCCCGCCATGGCGGCCGCGCAGATGGCCGCACCCTCGGCGACGACGGTCATGGGGTCGAACGCGTCGACGGAAACCAGCTCTCGGTCGAGAGCCTCGGCGACGGCGGCGCGGACGGCCGGAATCTGGCTGCTGCCTCCGATCATCAATACGGCGGCCAGGTCCTCCGGCTCGATGCGGGCCTGCGCAAGGCACTTTTCCACGGGTTCCAGCGCGCGAGTGATGAGGTCCTGGATCTCGTACGAGAATTCGTGCTGGCCGATCTCGATCGGTATGCCGTCCGGAGTGATCACGTTGACGGACTCCTGCTGGGAGAGCAGGATCTTGCTGCGTTCGATGTCGAGCCGGAACTGACGTTTCTCCGAATCGGTCCAGGGTCGCTGGGCGGGTGCCCGGTCTAGGACCATGCGCCGCAGCCGTTCGTCGATCTCTAGGCCGCCGAGCCGGTTGACACCGCGGCTGGCCTTCTCGTCAAAGAAGCCGTCGTCGTGGAGAAGGAGGGTGGCGTCCATGGTGCCGCCGCCCCAGTCGAAGACCAGGAACTCACCCTCTTTTTCCAGGTAGTGAGCGTAGGCGATTGCCGCTGAGGTGGGCTCGTTGAGCAGGGTGCGCACGGTGATTCCGGCGGCACGCGCCGCTTCCCGTGTGCGGAACCGGGCTGCGCCGGTGGCGTTGGCGGGTACGGTGATGACTGCTTCGTCGATGTCCGTAGCCGCCTCGTCCTGTGCGGCGAGAACCATCGAACGGAAGACAGCTGCTGCGGCAGTGGTGGCGGCGAAGCGTTCGCCTCCGATGGTGACGAGGGGTTCCTCGCGCAGCATGCGCTTGCACGCCTCGACGGCGCGCTCGGAGCGGAGCTTGGCCTCCCAGCCGAACAACGTGCTGGCGCGCAGGGAGCTGGTTCCAACCACCGATGGGTACAGGCGCTCGAAGCCCGGGCGTCTCCAGTTGGCGTCCAGGCCCTGGCTGCCGATTTCGAGGACCTCCGCGAACTCGCCGCCATTCCACTGTGCGGCGACCGAGTTCGTGGTTCCGAAGTCGATCCCGGTGGCCGTCATGCTTCTTCTCCCGTGTGGTTCTGTGCACGATCCGCGGCGATCCGGCGGAGTTGCCCGGCCAGGATGACCTTGCCAGTGAGGTCGTCGACGTAGGCGGGGCTGAGAAGTTCGAACGCCTCGCCGACGCCTTCGGTGACGACGAACGCGTCTGCGTTCGCGGGTGTTTCGAGCCGGTGGATGCCAAGTGCGCTCAGATGGTCCGCCATGGCGGTGCGTACGGCTGGCCCAATACGGTCCGGCTGTGTCCACAGCACGGCATCGATCTCGGCGAGTCGGCCGACGAAAGTGGCGCGAGTGCGGAACTCCTCTAGTACGGCCTTCCGTACGGCGGCGGTGAACTGGGCGGGCAAGAGCGGACTGTCATCGTGACGCATACCGAGCGCGGCTGGGAGGCGCTCGACGATTCCCTTGACCAGGGTTGGGGCGTCCACCGGTTCACGCGCAGGTGCTGACGTGGCATCGGCTGTTGCTGAGCGTTCGTCGCCGTCCGTAGCACGGGCGGCGGCTGCGCGTGTTGCCCCTTGACGTGAACGCAGGCCGGTGGGCCTGTGCGTCTTGGCGCGCTTCTGCGCCCCGGGCTGGATACCACCGCATGCCGGGCAGATTCGGCCGGGACGATCGGCTTTCACCACCTTTTTTCTGGTTTTGGCCTTCTTCGGCGACGCCCTCTTGCCAGGCGGCCGGCCTTGGGAGTCGGATGATCGCGCTGGTTGCATTCCGGGAGACATGGCAGACGGTTACCTATGGGGATGAGGAGGGGCAGGGGAGAGGCATCAGGCCCGTTGGCCGTGGTGGCGGTCGAGGCGTGGGGGAGTGGTCCGCAGGTCGTCGAGAAGTTCGACGGCGGCGCGCGCCCGGATCTGCTCCAACTGCTCGCCGCTGAGGGAGGGAGTGCGGCGGGCCAGTCCTTTGACGGGCGGCACGAGCGTCGTGGGAACCGTGTCCGGCATCAAATACCGCTCCGGCTCCAGAGGGATGCGGAAGAACACCGAGAAGCCTGCGTCACCGCCCTGCGCCGCGCGGATTCGCCCCTCGGCTTCGTTGATCCATGCCTGCAGTGCTTGATCGCCCTCTGCCTGGCGGAATAGTTCTCTGCAGTACTTCTCCCAGCGGAACGAGGCGTGGTCCAGGCCGAGTTCAATGAACGGATTGGTCGCCCGATCACGCCGGTTCTTCGGCGTGGCCTTCCAGGAACGCACCAGCGCGACGTTGGGTGCGGCCTGCTCTCCGAGGCCGGCGGCAGCCCGTGCGTGGGTATCCGCGGTGTCGAGGTTGCCCTCTACCGCGGCGACGTAGGCCCGTATGGTGAGCGCCTCCTGGCGGATTCCCGCGTCGGCCCGCCTGCCGGTCGCGCCCTTCTCGAACCGCTCTGTCTGCTTGGCCGCTTGCTCCAGTCGGCCCGCCTTGAGCAGGTCGTATGCCCGGTTGAGCGCCACCAGGGCGTGAAGGGGGCTGAGCTGAGGATTCACGCTCTGCTGTGGCTGCCAGAGGGTGGCCATCAGCAGCCACAGTCCGTTGTCCACGACGGTCTCACGAGGCCACTCGCCGTTGACAGCGCCGGACCTGATGTCCCGGAGCTGGATCTGCTGAGTGCGGGGTAAGAGAGCGTCCAGTTCGTTGATGCGCGTAATGTTCCCGTCCGCGACGACGTCATACAACAGGTCCCACACGTCTGCGGGCTCCAGCCGTTCGAGACGCGCGCCGTTCAGGAAAGCCTCGCGTCGAAGGTAGTCGGCCCACTCCAACGTGATCGCTTCCTCGGACGAGATCGTTTCCGGCGCGAGGCGTGCGCGCAGATACAGGGCCTCGTCCTCGTCCCGCCGTTCCCAGGGAGTGTCCTCGGGCAGTAGTCCACCGTGGTCGACGAGATCGTCGAGGGCGGACATCGGTGCCCAGAGCAGAATCTCTGGCAGGTGGCGTGTGGGCACGGGCACGGCGCCTTGCGTAGCTGCAGCGGCGAAAAGAGAGAAGGCCGGTCCGCCGGACACGCCTCGCGACCTGCCGCTGACGAGCAGGAGACTCGGCGCGCTGGAACAGATCACCCGGGAGCGCTCCGCGCCGGCGGCTGTCAGCCAGGGAATCCCGACCTCCCACATACTCCGTATCTGCGCGAGAACCTCCTGGGGAGTCATGCGCTCCAGAGCGGCCCGCACAGCTGGCAGCAGCGCCTCGCGATCGAGGGTGCCGGCCGCAGCCGCCCGCAGAACGGCCCGCGGCTCCTCGGCGAGACCGTCGGCGCGGAAGAGTTCGTCGAGGATGCCGTGGATGGCGGTGACGGCGTCGTCGCCGTCCACTCCCAGCCAGCCCCACTTCCGGCGGAGGAAGCCACTGACAGCCGTGCGGCCTCGGGACTCGCGCCGTTCACGGTCGCGCGCCAGACGGTCCCTTTCTACGGCGATCGCGGCGCGTCTGCGCGCCACGGGGTCCTCAAGCTCGAACTCCTCGTACACCCCGGCAGAGTAACCGTGAGCACTGACATCAGCCACAAGTCCGCCAGTTTCCCCAACAGTTCGGTATTTTGCGGGGCGCATGTATCAGGCGGCCTGCTGCGGAAGAGAGGGACGTGTGTACACCGGGCTGACGCCTCCTCCTGGCGCTCTGTGAGCGATGGTGAGTGCGTCTGGCGACTCGTGGGGTGGTGTAGGGGCCGTGACGCCGGGGAGGAAGCGATCGAAAGCGACGTACGGGCATTTCCAGGTCCGGGGCAGAAGCGCAGCTGGTCGCTGGGGTGAGGTGCTGCAAGGGCAGGGTCCACGGAGGAACTGCCCGGACCGCGCGGCCGGCGCTGCTGCCGATCGGAAGCTGCGGAGATTGTGCACGCTGCGGGGGCCCATCTCGCGGTACGCTCCGATGGTTGTCCTGACCCCCGTGAAGCTGTACAGGCACACGGATACGCACTGCTGGTCCGACCGTTCTTACCCGTCCAACGGGCAGCGGGCTACTCGTCTTCGGGCAGGGGGGCTCCCGCCGCCCGCAACTGCTCGCGGACGCCCCAGCCGTAGGTATCAGCCAGGTCCTCGCCCGCATAGTTCAGCACTTCTTCGCCGTCGTATGCGCCCTCGCATGCGGCGAGTCCGTCAAGCACGCCCAGAGCGATCTGGCGGGCCGCACCGGTAAGCCCGAGGCCCAGGCGGCGTGTGATGTCGTGCTGGTACGGCTCGAGGGCTTCTCCCACCATGCTGCCCGCCGCCTCGTGCACGTCGACGTATCCGAATCCCGGCTGGTATCCGGTACGAAGGGCGCCGATCTCCAGTCCCCGGAGGGCGTCTTCGACCGTGACCGCGGTCTCCCGCCGCAGTTCTTCCGCGTCCACCCGCCGCCCACGGCCGTGCCGTGCCGAGCCGGGGCTGTCGAGAAGGGCGACCGCCAGGCGCCCCACGTCCGCCTGCAGCCCAGGCTGCTCGGCGAGCAGGGACTCGAGTACCCGCCCCTTCTCGGCCACGGTCAACTGACCGTACGCGTCCTGCGGATCGACCGTGTCTGCGTCCCGCGCGGGAGCCGGCGCCCAGCGGAAACCGGAGGCGATGGCGTCGAGGGCGAGTGCCACCGCGTGCGGGCAGAGCGTGGTGGCCCTGGCATCCGTGCAGCGGCATTCGCCGGTCAGGCGGTGGTTGACCACGCCTACCCAGACGTCGTATTTTCCCTCGTTCGTGGTCACCGAGCCGCTCGTGCCGCCGTCGTCGGCCACGCTGTCGGAGACCGTGTCCGCGTCCCGCAGCCGCTCCCCGGCGCGGAAGAAATCGCTCGTTGTGGACGCCTTCACGACTGGCTCGTTCACTACTGCTGCCATGTCCGCCATTCAACAACACCGACATCGCGCGACGCTATCGTGCCCGGTGCCCAGAGCATGACGATGCGAAGTGTGTCGGTGGAAGTCCCGGGGTCGGAGCCGACCGCGTTCCGCCGCTGCGATTCCGGTGGACGCCTCGCGGGCCCTGCGGCTCGTTCTGCTACGGCTGCGTGCGCGAGCACGGCAACAGTTCCTACTACCCGCCCCTGGACCGGAGCTTGGCCGTGCGACTGTCGGACCTGCTCACCGGCGCCGGTTTTGGCCTTGCCGTAGACGACGAATACGCGCTCAATCGCGCCCAGGAGTCCACCGGCAGCTTCTCGCACTGGATGCCGTGTGTCATCGACGGTCTCCCCGTCCTGACTGAGAAGAAGCATGAGGACGTCGCTGTCATGGGTGAGTTCGAGGGCCTGAGCACGTTGTCGAGCTGAGGAACTCGGCCGGCAAGTGGCTGCGATGGCGGTACTACCGTCGCGGCCGACGCTCCGGCGTCGGCCGCCGACCTCCGGCCCGCCGCTGGACCCTGCCGCCGCGAATGTGACCAGAGCCGGCGGCCTGGGAGGCTTGCGCGCTTGATCTGGACGACGCCGGGCACACAGTAGTGCTGCGCGAGAACCCGAACTCCCGCGGTGCCGGTCCTCGCTGCCACGGCGAGGATGATGACCCTCTGCCGCGATGGCGAGATGACGCTCCTTTCAATAAGTGTTCTTCTGTGCGCCGGTAGGTTGGCGGGATGTCTGATGGAATTGGATGGATTGGCGAGTACGCCTATAAGGCCCCGTCCGGGCATGGTCCGGGGATGCTCGGAAGGATCTCGCTGACGGCGGCTCGTGGTGTGGAGCCGGAGGAGTTCCTGGTCCGTCTCGGTGCGGACCGCGAGCAGCTCCTGTGCCAGGACTTGTTCAAGGATCGGTTGGAGCTGGCCCTGTCCCCCGGTTCGGGGCATGCCAGTTGGGCGATGTACGGCGTCTGCGGGGACTGGGTGTACGTGCTGGAGAACGATTTCGCCGCCACCTGGTTCTTCGGCTACCGGGGCGTTCCGGAGATGGCGCCCCTCGTCGGCGAGGAGATCATCTGCCTCACGCTGAACCGCCATGACGCGCCCCCTCTGATCCTCCATGCTCCCGGGGACGACGGGCGGACGTGGGAGGCCGAGTTCCGCGACGGCGCGGACTGGTCGCCGGAGCTGGACGCCGCGCTGCGGGCGGCGGGGGCGGTGTTCCCGTCCCCGTACGACGGAGTGTCCACCGCGGAGGAGGCGGAGCTGTACTTCGAGGAGCATGCGCACGAGATCCCGGCACGTGTGTTCACCGGCGTCGGCCGCTACAGCGGCCTCACGATCGACCGCGTCACGGTGGAGGCCGGACTGCTCCCGCTGGCCCTCCTCCCCATGCCGGTGACCTGACCCGGTGGCCGGTGGGGGACGCCACCCGTCCGTTCCACCCAAGCCAAGCGAGTGTCGACATCGCCCACCACGTTCATGGACGTCCACGGTCTTTGAGCAGCTGATGGATCTCATCCTCGAAGTCACAAGCGGCTTCCGCCCTCCAGCCGGCGTGTGAGAACACCTCCAGCATCGAGGCGACGGCGGAGACGATCGAGGGTGGGGCGGCTCCGCTGAGAGCTTCGCACTCAAGAACCGTCGGCCAGTCGAGGAAGGCGGGTGCATCTCCGCGGAGACTGCCTTCATAGTCGTTGTGCGCCACATAGGCCAATATCTCTCCATACCGCAGCAGGCCGTCACTCGTCCTGGACGCGCCACTCCTTTCCAGGACCCCTGTGACGTCTTCACGGTCTGCGCGGTTCACGTAGATCGAACAGTCGGAATAAGCATTCAGGGGTTTGTCCGAGCTGAATGAATGGTCCATTGTCAAAGGCTCCTCCCATCTGGATCACGGATGCGTCGACAGACCCCACAGTGTCACCGAGGATCGCTTCGATGTCTGTTCGGGGAGGACTCGGTTTCGGTCGTGTGTCACCGGTAGTTGTTTTTGCCTTTTCCATGGCGTGTGCCGGGCTGGGGGCGGTGGGGGAGCCGGTCAGGGGGAGTTCTGGTGTCCCGTGCGGGAGCGGCGCGTGGACGGGGCTGGGCTGGGGTGGTGGGGATGGGCGGCGCATCGGGGCGTGTTCGCGGTGTCCGGGAGCAGTTGTGCGGCGGGAAATTTCCACTCGGGCTTATGACGCAGCTCACAGAGCGGCACAATGTTGCTGTCTGCGTGAGCACTTGGCTACGCAAGGGGATCAACAGGGGGGCGGGTGGCCATGTCGCCGACCGGCGGTGAGGACGGGGCGGTGTACGCGCGGGCGAGTGATCTGCACCGCCGGGGACGGCCGGAGGAAGCGTTACCTCTGTTGGAGGAGCTCCTGCGGCAAGAGCCCGACCATGTCGCCGCGCGCTACGCGTACGGGATCTGCCTGACCGACACAGGCAGGCACGGCGAAGCGCGAGTGCAGTTCCGACGCATCCTGGACGGTGATCCGCGGCACTACGAGGCCGCGTACCGCCTCGGTCGGCTCCTCCAGGCCGACGCCGATCCGCAGGGGGCGGCGGAGGCGTACCGCAAAGTCCTCGACGCCGCCCAGCGAGTCCTGGGAGTCGCGGAGTTCCGCGACACGGCGATCCGGCTGAGGGCCTGTCAGGAAGCTGACGGCGCCATCGCTCCCGTGCCTCCGGCTGCCGCCGCGGTTCAGCCTGTCGTCGGCAGGCCCATCACTCCGGGTCCGCCGACTCTGAGGGCCCAGTCCGACACCCACCGTGCCGCCGACCGGGGTGCGCCGAAGTTCGAGGTCAGACTCAAGGCACGGCACTTGCTGTCCATGCTTGCCAAGCGCTTCCTGATCGCCGCCGTACTGACGCTGGCCGTGCCGCTGGTCGCCACACACGTCGGCCTCCTGGGGGAGGCCGTGCTCATGGTGGTTCCCGCGTTCGTGGCGTGGATCTTCTTTCTCTCCTCCCTCGTCCTCCTGCTGGTGAGGCCACGGACCGACGGCGCGGACTTCTACGAGTACGGAGTCGACGTGAAGTCCGGCTTCATCCGGCGCAAGGTCCAGTTCGTCTGGTACTACCAGATCGTCGAATCACCCAGCTATGTACGGACGTTCGGCACCTACTTCACCCATACGGCCTCGCTCGGCCTGCGCTACAACGAGTCGGGGGCCTACTCCACGGCATACGTGGAGCTGCCCGGCATCGGCTCTCCGGAGCAGGTCAGGGAGATCGGCCGGTACGTCGAATCGCGGATCTTCCCCGAGCGTTACGACGTCCGGAGGTTCGTGACCTGATCCGAACGAGAGGCCCTACGCCATCGTCTCGGGTGGGGCGACAGCGGCGAAGCTCTCGAAGCCGCCCGCTCCGGCGTCACCGTCCGGGGCGGCGGCGCCGTCCGCACCGGCATCCGCGAGCGGTGCGTCGGGCAGCCCTCCGTCGAAGTCGAACGCGATCGCTCCGAAATCCGCCCCGGGGAGATGGTGCCCGGCCTGCGCGCTGTCGCCGGACGCGGAGGGCTGCTGGGCCGATTCTTCGGTCTTGCCCGGCTGAGCCGTGGAGGGGGCGGAGTCCGTCTTCTCGGCCGAGATGACAGGGACCCACGTCCCGCCCACCGGCACGAAATCCTCCGGTCCCTGCCCCGCGTCTCCGCTCCCGTCGGTAACGGCGGCGTCGGGACCAGCGGGCACGGCGGCACCGGGACCAGCCGGAGCCGGGACCGTGCTTGCGTCGCCTTGCGAGGCATCGCTCTCTTCCGCCTCTTCCGCCGCCGGATCCGTGCCGTCCGCGTTGTCGGAAGCGGCTCCCTGGGAGGCGTGGTGTGAAGCGGGGGATGGCGGCTTCGAGGGGGGTCCTCCTGCCGTGCCGGCGTGTCCCCCGTCGTGTGGGGGCTGCTGGGAGTCGTGTGGCGCTCCCTGGACCATCGGAGCCTTGGCCGGTACGGCATACGGGTGCGCCGCCCCTGAAGCATTCGTCTCCGTGGCGGCGTCGCCGTGCGGGTGCGCCGTCTCCTTGCCCGGCACCGCATGCGGCGTCTTCTCCGGCCATTGCGTCGCGGATTCCTGCATCATCTTGATCGTCGGCCCTTTGGGGTGCGCGGGAGCCGTCGGCGGAGCGCCGGGCGCCGGGGTTTTCGTGCCGGCGTCCGCCCCGGGCGCACCCGCGTCCTGGGGCTGCGGGAGGGGTTGCCGCGCCGCACCGCTCACGCCCTCGCCGGGGCCGGCGTCCGGGTGGGAAGGCGGAGAGTGATCGCCGGGCGCGCCGCCACCGCCTTGCGGGGTCGGGCCGTTGTGAAACGTGGCGGCGTTGACATCCCAGACGGAGCCCGTACCGGCCCCGGCATGCGGGTGGCCCACGCCGTCTCCGTCACCCCTGCCCGAACCATGTCCGGGCGGTGTGGATCCCGTGCCCTGGCTCGGTGCGTTACCGGTCCCCTCCGCTCCTCGCGGCCGGGGGCCGAAGAACGGGCCGCGACGGCCTCCCGACCCGCCTCGCCTGAGCCCTGGGAGCCGCCAGCGCCCCGACGGCCCCGCGCCACCGGAACCGCCCCGTCGCCGTCCGGACGACCCCGAGCCCCGGTTGCCGTCCTGCGGCCCTCCGCCCATCGACCCCACCCCCGGTGATACGCCTCTCTGACTGCTCATCCCAATTGTCGTAAGCGCGAACCGAGTTGTCACCACGGCGCACAGCGCACACCGCGACCCGCGAGGAGCACGCCCGGAGCGACCCGGCTGTCCGGCGGAGGCGCTGAAGGACGGCAGGGCCGTGGTGTCGGGTTCTGCCGGCGGCTCGGCCGGATCACCCCCGTCACATCGCTCCCGTCACTACGGCAGCACGGTCCACCACGTGCTCCCCGCCCAGGTTCTGGGCGCGGTCCCGGATGGCCGACAGGGGATCACCGCAATGGGTCCGCACGACGTGCCGTCGAGCGAGCGTCGGTCTCAGGGTGGTGTCTGACACGCGGTTTTTCCCGTTCCGTACCTCCCTCAGGAGGAACCCCATGAGCGCACCTTCACCGGCCGTCGCGACCTCGCGGGACAGCGGCCCTGCCGAGGACCAGTCACCGATCCACATTCTGTGGATCAACGCCGGGCTCAGCTGCGACGGCGACTCGGTCGCGCTGACCGCCGCGACCCAGCCGAGCATCGAGGAGATCGCCCTCAGCGCCCTTCCGGGCCTGCCGAAGATCGCCGTGCACTGGCCCCTGATCGATTTCGAGAGCGGGCCGGTGCAGGGCGCGGACGTGTTCATCGAGTGGTTCTTCAAGGGGGAGCGAGGGGAGATCGACCCGTTCGTTCTGGTGATCGAGGGTTCCGTCCCCAACGAGGCGATCAAGGCCGAGGGCTACTGGTGCGGCTTCGGCGACGACCCCGAGACCGGTCAGCCGATCACCACCAGCGAGTGGATCGACCGGCTCGCGCCCAAGGCCCTCGCCGTCGTCGCGATCGGCACCTGTGCCACGTACGGCGGCATCCACGCGATGGCGGGCAACCCCACGGGCGCGATGGGAGTGCCCGACTACCTGGGGTGGGACTGGAAGTCCAAGGCCGGCATCCCGATCGTCTGTGTGCCGGGGTGTCCGATCCAGCCGGACAACTTCTCGGAGACCCTGGTGTATCTGCTCCACCAGGCGGCCGGCGCCGCCCCGATGATCCCCCTCGACGAGCATCTGCGTCCGGCGTGGCTGTTCGGCGCCACCGTGCACGAGGGCTGCGACCGGGCCGGGTACTACGAGCAGGGGCAGTTCGCGTCCACGTACGACTCGCCCAAGTGCCTGGTCAAGCTGGGCTGCTGGGGTCCGGTCGTCAAGTGCAACGTGCCCAAGCGCGGCTGGATGAACGGCATCGGCGGCTGTCCGAACGTCGGCGGGATCTGCATCGCCTGCACGATGCCCGGCTTCCCCGACAAGTTCATGCCGTTCATGGACGAGCCTCCGGGCGGCAAGGTGTCCAGCACGCTCAGCGAGGTGTACGGCTCGGTCATCCGCAGGCTGCGTCTGGTGACCGAGCACACCGCGGACCGGGAGCCGAAGTGGCGGCGGCGCGGGGAGGCGCTGACCACCGGCTACCGGCCGCCCTGGTGACCCGGTACCGGCCGCCGCCGTGGCGGCCGGATACCGCCCGACCTCTCAGCAGAATCCCCCTCCCGTACGACGAAGGGCTCGGCAGACACCATGAGTTCCCCGACGACGAAGGCCGCCCGCGACGACAGCGGCCTCGTGGAGATGGCCTGGGACCCGATCACCCGGATCGTGGGCAGCCTGGGCATCCATACGAAGATCGACTTCAAGCGGAAGAAGGTCGCGGAGTGTTACAGCACCTCCTCGGTCTTCCGCGGCTACAGCGTCTTCATGCGCGGCAAGGATCCGCGTGACGCGCACTTCATCACCAGCCGGATCTGCGGAATCTGCGGCGACAACCACGCCACCTGCTCGGTGTACACGCAGAACATGGCCTATGGCGTGAAGCCGCCGAACCTCGGCGAGTGGATCATCAACCTGGGCGAGTCGGCGGAGTACATGTTCGACCACAACATCTTCCAGGAGAACCTGGTCGGAGTGGACTACTGCGAGCGGATGGTCCGCGAGACCAATCCCGGTGTGCTCGAACTCGCCGAACGCACCGAGGCCCCGCACGCCGGTGAGCACGGCTACCGCACGATCGCCGACATCATGCGGTCGCTCAACCCGCTCGAAGGCGAGTTCTACCGCGAGGCGCTCCAAGTCAGCCGGTACACACGGGAGATGTTCTGCCTGATGGAGGGGCGCCATGTGCATCCCTCCACCCTCTATCCGGGCGGCGTCGGAACCGTCGCCTCCGTCCAGCTCTTCACGGACTACCTCAGCCGGCTCATGCGGTACGTGGAGTTCATGAAGCGGGTCGTCCCGCTCCACGACGATCTGTTCGACTTCTTCTACGAGGCCCTCCCCGGCTACGAGGAGGTCGGCCGACGTCGCGTCCTGCTCGGCTGCTGGGGCGCGCTCAACGACCCCGAGTACTGCGACTTCACGTACCGCAACATGACGGACTGGGGCCGGCGGATGTTCGTCACGCCCGGCATCATCGTGGACGGCAAGCTGGTCACCAACGATCTCACCGAGATCAACCTCGGCATCCGGATCCTGCTGGGCAGCTCCTACTACCAGGACTGGGAGGGCAAGGAGCAGTTCGTCACGCAGGACCCGCTCGGCAACCCGGTCGACCCGCGCCACCCGTGGAACCAGCACACCATCCCCGCCCCGCAGAAGCGCGACTTCGACGACAAGTACAGCTGGGTGATGTCCCCGCGCTGGTTCGACGGCAAGGAGCATCTGGCGCTGGACACCGGCGGCGGACCCCTCGCCCGGCTCTGGTCCACGGCGCTGTCGGGACTGGTCGACATCGGCTACGTCAAGGCGACCGGTCACAGCGTGGTGATCAACCTGCCCAGGAGCCTGACCAAGCCCGAGACCAGCTTCGAGTGGAAGATCCCGAAGTGGAGCAACGCGCTCGAACGCAACCGCGCGCGCACCTACTTCCAGGCGTACTCCGCCGCCGTCGCCCTGCACTTCGCGGAGAAGGGGCTTGAGGAGGTCCGCGCCGGACGCACCCAGACCTGGGAGAAGTTCGAGGTACCGGACGAAGGGATCGGCGTCGGCTTCACCGAGGCGGTCCGCGGCATCCTCTCGCACCACATGGTGATCAGGGACGGCAAGATCGCCAACTACCATCCGTATCCGCCGACTCCGTGGAACGCCAGCACCCGCGACACGTTCGGCACTCCGGGCCCGTACGAGGACGCCGTCCAGAACACGCCGATCTTCGAGGAGAACACCCCGGACGACTTCAAGGGCATCGACATCATGCGCGCGGTACGCAGCTTCGACCCCTGTCTGCCCTGTGGCGTGCACATGTACGTCGGCGGCGGCAAGACCGTGCGGACGATGCACGTGCCCACCGGTCTGAGCGGAATGGGCGGATGAGCGCCGGGACGACGGCGCTCGACGCCGAACAGGCCGGCCGGCGGGTCGAAGAGGTGCTGGACCGGCTGGCTGCCTCCGGCGACCGGGAGGTCTGCGGGGCGGCCGAGGAACTGGTGCACGCCCTGATGGAGTTCTACGGAGCCGGGCTGGCCCGGATCGTGGCGCTGCTGCTGCGAACCGAGCCCAGGGCGCTGGAACGGCTGCTGTGCGACGAACCGGTGTCGGGGATGCTGGTCCTGCACGATCTGCACCCGGATCCCCTCGAAACCCGGATCGGCCGCGCGCTGGAGCGTCTGCCCGGACGTCCCGTCGAGCTGGTCGGCTTCGAACCGGACACCGGCGTTCTGCGGGTGCGTTCCACTGCCGCGGGCGGCTGCGGCTGTCCCAGTACGAACGAGGCGGCGCGGAAGTCCGTGGAGGAGGCCCTGGCCTGCTTCACCACCGAGGTCAGCTCGGTGGAGCTCGAACCGTCCAGGGCCTCCGGCGAGCCGACGCTGCTTCAGATCTCCTCGCGCCGGGACGCGGTGGACGCGCCGTGAGCGGGCAGCGGGGCGGGGGCGGGGGCGCAAGGGTGGGGGTGGGTTTGGGGGTGGTACCGGGGGGCGGGTTGGGTGCGGGTGCGGGTGCCGTTGTCGGTTTGGGTGGCGGTACGGGTTCGGGCGGCGGTACGGGTTTGGGTGCGCGTTTCGGTGCGGGTTCGGGTTCGGGTGTCGGTTTGGGTGCCGGTGCGGGTACGGGGTCGGGTGCCGGTGCGGGTTCAGGCCGGGCCGCTGGGGCGGGGCCGGGGCGGACCGGGCTGCGGCGGTTCGTGGGGCCGGTGCCGCCCAGGCCCGAGCGATGCGAGCTGTGCGCCGTGGAAGTGCCGCCGGGCGATCACCGCCACCTGGTGGACACCGAGAAGCGCGCGCTGGCCTGTGCCTGCACACCGTGCGCCCTGCTCTTCGACGGGCCGGGAGGCGTGGGCGGACGGTTCAGGGCCGTACCGGACCGGTATCTGACCGACGCCGGGCACGGCCTGGACGACCGTGCGTGGGAGCGGTTGCAGATCCCGGTCGGTGTGGCCTTCCTCTTCCGCAACGCCTCCTTGGACCGCCTGGTCGCGCTCTATCCGAGCCCCGCGGGCGCCACGGAAAGCGAACTGGACCCCACGACCTGGGACGACGTCCTCGGCGCCAGCCCGCTCACCGAACTGCTCCGGCCGGACGTGGAGGCCCTGCTGCTGCGCAAGACGGACGGCGGATACGAGTGCTTCCTGGTGCCGATCGACATCTGTTACGAACTGGTCGGCCGGATGCGGCTGCACTGGCAGGGGTTCGACGGCGGAGCCGAGGCGCGCGCCGACCTGGCGGAGTTCTTCGCACGGGTCGCCCGGCGGGCCCGGCCGGTCGCGGAGGGCGAGCGGGCGGGCGCGCCCGTTCCGGAGAGGGAGCGGTCGGCGCACCTGGTCGCGGAGGGTGAGCGGTCGGCGCACTCGGGCGCGGAGGGGGAGCGGTCATGACGGAGTTTGCGTTCTCCTGCGACGCCGTGCGCGCCGACCGGTACGCGGTCGGTCCCACCCTCGTCTTCCGGCTGCGCATCACGGCGACACCGGGCGTGCGGGTGCACGCCATCGCCCTGCGCTGCCAGATCCGCATCGAGCCGGCCCGCCGCGGCTACGGCCCCTCCGAGGCCGACGGCCTGGCCGATCTCTTCGGCGAGCGGGCCCGCTGGGGCAGCACGATGCTGCCGTTGCAGTTCGCCCAGGTCTCCCTGGTGGTACCGGGGTTCACCGACGAGACGGAAGTGGACCTCCCGGTTCCCTGTACATACGACCTGGACATCGCGGCCACCCGGTACTTCCACGCCCTCGACGAGGGAGAGGTGCCGCTGCTGATGCTCTTCTCCGGTACGGCCTTCACCGGCGCCGGCGGATTCCATGTCGAACCGGTGCCCTGGGACCGCGAAGCCTCGTACCGGATGCCGGTCGCGGTCTGGCGGGAGATGGTCGAGCAGCACTTTCCCGGCTGCGGCTGGCTGAGGCTGCCCCGCGACACCATGGACCGGCTTCTCGCCTTCCGCTCGCGGCGGGCCCTGCCCTCCTGGGACGCGACCGTTCGGGAGCTCTTGCACAGCGCGGGGCCGCCGGGGCTGCCGGAGTCGGGGGAGGTGGGGGAGCCGGGGGAGGCGTCGGCGGGCGTTGAATGCGCTGAGGCCGTGGAGCCCCCTGAGCCCGGTGAGTGTGCTGAGTCCGCTGATCCGGTTGATCCAGGCGGGTCCGCCAGGTCCACCAGGTCCGTCGGGTGCGTCGGGGCTGCCGAGCGCGTGGGCCGTGCCGGGCCCGCCGAGCGACTCCGCGGGCCCGCTCTGACACCCGACAGGACGATCCCGTGACGACATCCGCTCTCCCGCCCGCGTTCGAGGCCCGTTTCGCCGCCGCCCGCAAGGTCGCGGACGCCGTGCTCTTCGAGGGCTATGTGCTGTACCCGTACCGTGCGTCGGCCGCGAAGAACCGGCTGCGCTGGCAGTTCGGCGTGCTCGTACCCCCCGACTGGGGTACGGACAGCGGTGAGCACTCCTTTCAGCGCACCGAGTGCCTGATGGAACCCCGACGCGAGGCGACGCTGCTGGTGGAGCTGCGTTTTCTGCACACCCAGCGGAGGATCGTGCAGGAAGTCCGTGCCGACGGCGGCCATCTGACCGTTCCCCGGCTCGAACTCGCCGACCGGGTCCTCACTCCCTGGGACGAGGGCGTCGAGGAGCGCGTTCAGCTGGCCGTGCCGGTCGATGAGCTGATGGGCCAACCGATCGGTGAACGGGGCGGTGAGCGGGTCGGTGAACCGGAGGGCGAAGGGCTGGAGTTCCCGTTCGCCGTCGCCGCGCGCGATGCCACCGAAACGGTACGGGACGAGGCCGGGCGGCCGGTCGGGCGGCTGCTCCTCCGCCGTGAGGCGGTGAGCGGCCTGATCCGGCTGACGGCGACCGCGCTGCCGGGCCCCTATGCCGTACAGCGCCTCACCGCCGTGGTGGAGAACACCAGCGCCTGGCCCTCCCGCCCGGTGGACGCCGATCGGGAGGCGGCGCTGCCGCGCTCCCTGGTCTCCGCCCACCTGGTGCTCGGCCTCAGCGCCGGGTCCTTCCTCTCCATGGCCGATCCGCCCGAGTGGGCCAGGGCCGCCGCCGCGGAGTGCCGGAACCTGCGCACCTGGCCGGTGCTGGCCGGCGAGGACGGCCGCCCGGATGTGATGCTCTCGTCCCCGATCATCCTGGAGGACCACCCCGCCATCGCTCCGGAGAGCCCCGGCGCGCTCTACGACGCGCTGGAGATCGACGAGATCCTGACGCTGCGGACCTCCGCCCTCACGGATGAGGAGAAGCGCGAGGCCAGAGGAACCGATCCACGGGCCGCCGCCGTGATCGACCTCGCCGACACGATGCCGCCGGAGGTGCTGGAGCGCCTGCACGGTGCCGTACGGTCCCTGCGGGAGATCACCGGAACGACACCGACGCCGACACCGTCGTTCTCGTTGTCGCCGTCGTCGTCACCGCCTCGGCCGAACGACCTGGCGGGCCTTCCCGGCCTTCCCGGCACCGGAGACTCTCCGGACTTTCCGGACTCCGTGGGCTTCGCGGACCGTGCCGAGGAGCCGATGAGGCCGGAGAAGCCCTGGTGGGACCCGGAGAGCGACGGCGGCTTCGACCCCGACCGGGACCGGGTCGTGGTGGACGGGCGGCCGGTGGGCGCGGGCAGCCGTGTCCTGCTCCGTCCGGGGCTGCGCCGTACCGACGCGCAGGATCTCTTTCTGCACGGCCGCAACGCCCTGGTCGAAGCGGTCCTGCACGATGTGGACGGCGGAGTGCACCTCGCCGTCACGGTGGAGGGCGATCCGGGCGCGGACGTCCGGCGGGAGCAGGGCAGATTCCTCTACTTCCGGCCCGACGAGGTCACTCCGCTGCCCGACGGGACTACTGGGCTGTCCGACGGGGTCACTCCGTTGGAGGACGCGTGAACACCCCCGTACAGCCTCGGCGGACCCTGGTGGCCGGAGTCGGCAACATCCTTCTCGGCGACGACGGCTTCGGCGTGGAGACCGTACGCCGACTGACCGCCGAACCCCTGCCGGAGCACGTCGAAGCCGTGGACATCGGGGTACGCGGCGTGCATCTCGCGTACCGACTCCTCGACGGATACGACACCTTCGTGCTGGTCGACGCCACCGCTCGGGGCGGCGACCCCGGAACGCTCTATCTGATCGACGCGAGCGGCCCCGGCACGGCCGGGACCGCGGAGACCGCGACGGGACAGGCACTCCTCGACGGGCACCGGATGTCTCCGGACGCCGTACTCGCGCTGCTCGGCGACCTGTGCGCCGGTACGGGTGGCGCCCCGCCGCGTCGGACGCTGGTCGTGGGCTGCGAACCCGCCTGCGTCGAGGAGGGCATCGGACTCAGCGCCCCGGTCGCGGCGGCGGTGCCGGACGCCGTACGGCTCGTACTGAGCGTGCTCGAAGAATCGCGAGAACCGCGAGAACCCCGGGATCCGGGGGCCACCCAGGAGAGGAACACATCACCATGCTGAAGAAGATCGTCGTTGCCGGGGCCGTGGTGGCCGTCGGTGCGCTCGTGGCGCAGATGCTGCCGGATCTCAGGCGCTACCTGCGGATTCGCGCCATGTGAACCGCCGCCGTCACGGGCTCCGCCGCTGTGTGCCGTCGCTGTGTGCCGTCGCCGTGTGCGCTGACGGCACGGACCTTCTCGGACCTTTTCGGACCGTTTCGGACCGGCGCGGGTCGCCGTGGACCGGTGTGGACCGCCGATCCACCGATCGAGTCACCGCTGTGCGGCCCGGCGGCGTGCCGGTACGGAGCCCACCGGCGTACCGCTGTTAATGGAGCCGGGCCCAACCGACAGCCGGGAAGAGGACGAGGCGATGCACGAGATGTCCATCGCGCTGGCGGTCGTCGGCCAAGTGGAGGACGCGGCGCGGACCGCGGGCGCCACGACCGTACGGTCCGTGCGCCTGCGGGTGGGAGAACTCGCCGGAGTCGTCCCCGACTCACTCGCCTTCTGCTTCGAACTGGCCTGCGCAGGAACGGTTCTGGAAGGCGCGGAACTCATCACCGTACCGGTGCCCGCCCGTGCGCGTTGCGAACCCTGCGCGGACGAGTGGGCGGTCGGGATGCCACCGGACCTGTGCTGTCCGGCCTGTGGCACGGCGACCGCCGAGCTGCTGGCCGGGCGTGAACTCCAGATCGCCGGTGTGCGGTGGGACGAGGGACTCCCGCCCGGATCGGACCAGGGACCCCCGCCCGGATCCAGCCGCTTACCCCAACCCGAGGAGCGCTGAACCATGTGTCGTGTGGCCGATCTGCAACAGGCCGTACTCGCCAAGAACGACGACTGCGCACACCGGTTGCGGGCCGACCTCACGGCCCGGGGCACCACGGTGGTCAATCTGCTCTCCAGCCCCGGCAGCGGGAAGACCGCCCTGCTGGAACAGGAACTGCTGCTGGCCCGTCGGCGTGATGTGCCCGTCGCCGCACTGACCGCCGACCTCGCGACCGAGAACGACGCTGTACGGCTGGCCCGTTCGGGTGTGCCCGTCAAACAGGTGCTCACCGACGGCCTCTGCCATCTGGAGGCGTCGATGCTCGGCCGTCACCTGGACGGCTGGCTGCCCGATGACACCCGGCTGCTCTTCGTCGAGAACGTCGGCAACCTCGTCTGCCCGGCCTCGTACGACCTCGGTGAGACGCTGCGGGTCGTCCTCGCCTCGGTGACCGAGGGCGAGGACAAACCGCTGAAGTATCCGACGGCGTTCGGGCTCGCGCAGCTGGTGGTGGTCACCAAGACCGACATCGCCGACGCGGTCGGCTTCGACGAGGCGGCGTTCCGCGCCAATGTCCAGCGGGTCAATCCCGGCGTCGGGCTGGTGCTGACCTCCGCGCGTACCGGAGCCGGGGCCGGGGCGCTGCTCGACAGGGCGCTCGCGGCAGCGGACGGCGCGCACGTCCACACCCCGGTCATGGCACAACAGCCGCACCAGCCCCATGCGCACGGGTCTCACGCGCATGAGTCCCACGTGAACGGGTCCGATGCGAACGAGTCCCATGCGCACGGGTCTCACGCACACGGGTCTCACATGCACGAGTCCCATGCGCACGAGTCCCATGCGTGTGGAACCCACTCCCACGGGGACGAGCCGCAGCCCGTGGCCCTGCCCCGGTCATGACGGGGCCCGCGCTCTCCCCCCAGCCGGACGCAGGGGCGGATACGGCCGACACGGCGGCCCCGGAGGACACCCGGCGGCGAAGCACCGCGACGACCGCGGCCAAAGAAGTCACCGCGGTCAAAGAAGTCACCGCGGTCAAAGGGGCTGCGGCGGACACGACGGCCATCGCCGACGCCTCCCGTACGGTGCTGCGCCGCCGGGTGACCGTCCGGGGCGTCGTCCAAGGGGTGGGCTTCCGCCCCTTCGTCTACGCGCTCGCGACCCGCCTCGGACTCGTCGGTCATGTCACCAACACCGGCGAGGGCGTGATCGCGGAGGTGGAGGGCGGGGCCGAGGCCGTGATCCGCTTCTGCGAGCGGATCGCGGACGAGGCACCGCCCCTCGCGGTCGTGGACTCCGTCGACCATCGCGAACTGGTCGCCGTGGGCGGTTCCGGCTTCACCATCGTCGCTTCCCGTGGCGACGGTCCCGTCCACACTCTGGTCTCACCCGACATCGCCACCTGCGCCGACTGCCTCGCCGAACTCGGCGACCCCGCAGACCGCCGCTACCGTCACCCCTTCATCGTCTGCACCAATTGCGGCCCCCGCTTCACCGTGGTCACAGGGCTCCCGTACGACCGGGCCCAGACCACTATGGCCCGCTTCCCGATGTGTGCCGTGTGCTCCGCCGAGTACGCGGACCCGGCCGACCGGCGCTTCCACGCCCAGCCCATCGGCTGCCACGACTGCGGTCCGCGCCTGCGCCTGGTGTCACCCGGCGCGACGGAGCCCGGCGACCCCGTCGCCGCGGCCCGGAAGCTGCTGGCCGACGGGGCGGTCATCGCCGTCAAGGGGATCGGCGGCTACCACCTGGCCTGCGACGCGACCAACGCCGAAACCGTCGCCTTGTTGCGGCGGCGCAAGGCCCGCGGAGACAAGCCGTTCGCCCTGATGGCCAAGGACCTCACCGATATCGAGCGCCTCGCGTGCGTCGGCCCCGAGGAACGCGAGCTGCTCACCGGGCCGTTGCGGCCCATCGTCCTGCTACGCCGCCGCCCGGACGCTTCCGTTCGTGCTTCCGGTGACGACTCCGCGGATCCCGGAGACCTCGGAGGTCCCGGAGGTCTCGGTGACCCTGCGGATTTCGTACGGTCCGCGGACTCCGTACGGTCCGCGGATTCCGGACGCGACCGTGCCGCGCCTCCCGGCCGCGAGCGTGCCTCGTCCGTCTGCGACTCTGTCGCACCACGCAGCCCCGACCTCGGGTTCATGCTTCCGTACACACCCCTGCACCACCTTCTGCTGGGGCTGCCCGGCGACCCGCCCGGACCGCGATTGCTCGTCATGACCAGTGGCAATGTCTCCGGCGCGCCGATCGTCACCGACGACGCCGAGGCGCTCGGCCGACTGGCGCACATCGCCGACGCCTGGCTCACCCACGACCGTGCGATCGAGGTGCCCTGCGACGACTCGGTCGTACGCGTCTGCGACGGGGAGCTGCTGACGATCCGGCGCTCCCGTGGCTATGCCCCGCTGCCCGTACCGCTGCCGGTCGCGGTCAACCCCTCGCTCGCCGTGGGCGGAGACCTCAAGAACGCCTTCTGCCTCGCCGAGGGGCGGCGGGCCTGGCTGTCGGCGCACATCGGCGACATGGACGATCTGGCCACCCAGCACGCCTTCGAACGGGCCGAGCGACAGCTGGAGTCGATCACCTCGGTACGACCCGAGCTGCTGGCCGCCGACCTCCATCCGGGCTACCGCTCCGGGCAGTGGGCCGGGCGTCGGACCGGCCGCCGGCCACTGGTCCGGGTGCAGCACCATCACGCCCATATCGCCGCGGCGATGGCCGAACACGGCCTCGACGGCACTCACCGGGTCATCGGGATCGCCTTCGACGGCACCGGATACGGCGACGACGGAGCCGTATGGGGCGGAGAGATCCTGCTGGCGGGCTACGACGGCTACCGCCGCTTCGGCCGGCTCGGCTACGTACCACTGCCCGGCGGGGACGCGGCCGTACAGCGTCCCTACCGGATGGCGCTGGCGCATCTGCGGGCCGCGGGCATCGACTGGACGGACGATCTGCCGTGCGTGGCGGCCTGCCCCGCCGAGGAACGACGTCTGCTGGCCAGGCAGTTGGAGCTGGGCCTCAACTGCGTGCCGACATCGAGCATGGGGCGGCTGTTCGACGCGGTGTCCTCCGTCGCCGGGGTGTGTCAGCTGGCCGGTTACGAGGCGCAGGCCGCGATCGAACTCGAAGCCGCCGCGCTGCTCGCCGCTCCTGGAGCCGTCGCACCGCTCGTCTCTTCCGAAGACGCGTCTGCCTCTGCCTCCGCTTCTGTCTCCGCTTCTGCCCTTGCCCCTGCTCCGGACGGCGGTCCGCACCCTGCCCCGGCCCGGTACCGGTTCGCACTCCGGGAGGGCACCGCTCCGGACGCCGAGCTGATCGCCGACCCCGCGCCGGTGCTGGCCGCCGTCGTCGCCGACGTGGGGGCGGGAACCGAACCGCCCCGGATCGCGGCACGGTTCCACACGGCCGTCACCGCGCTGGTACGCGACGGTTGCGCACTGGCGCGCGAGAGGCACGGGCTGGAGACGGTCGCCCTGACGGGCGGGGTGTTCGCCAACACCCTGCTCTCCTCGGCCTGCGCCACCGCGCTGCGCGCGGACGGGTTCACCGTCCTGCGCCACCACCGTGTGCCGCCCAACGATGGAGGGTTGGCACTCGGCCAGATCATGATCGCCGCCCGGTCGGTGAACGGGCCGGTGAACGGGCCGGTGAACGGGCCGGTGAACGGGCCGGTGAACGGTCCGGCGGGCTGAGTCGGCGACCGGCGTGAAGAGTCGCAAAGAGTCCGGGAACAGGCCGCGGCAGACCGGGCACAGGCCACCGACACGCCGCCGACAGACCACGAACGGACCGAGCACAGACCGAGCACAGGCCACGAACGGACCGAGCACAGACCGCGGACAGACCGAGTGCGGATCGCGAACAGGCCGATCGCACCCCACCCCACGACGGCCCCACAGTGAGGAGATTCCCCATGTGCCTGGCGGTACCCGGCAGAGTGCTGGAGATCGAGGAACGGGACGGCACCCGCATGGCCAGCGTCGACTTCGGCGGTGTCGTCAAAGAGGTGTGCCTGGAGTATCTGCCCGACCTTCAGGTCGGAGAGTACGCCATCGTCCATGTGGGGTTCGCGCTACAGCGCCTGGACGAGGAGTCCGCCAAGCAGACCCTTGAACTCTTCGCCACCCTCGGTCTGCTCCAGGAGGAGTTCGGCGACCCCTGGGAGCAGGCGGCGGAGGCGAGTGGTCATCCCTGGACCGACGACAGCGGTGCAGCGGCGCCGCAGGAGGCACGGCAGTGAAGTACATCGACGAATTCCAGGACCCGGAGCTGGCCCGGCGTCTGCTCGACGAGATCCACTCCACGGTGACCAGGCCGTGGGCGCTGATGGAGGTGTGCGGCGGACAGACCCACACCATCATCCGGCACGGAATCGACCAACTGCTCCCGGACCGGATCGAGTTGATCCACGGTCCGGGCTGCCCGGTCTGCGTCACCCCGCTGGAGATGATCGACAAGGCCCTGGAGATCGCGGCCCGCCCGGAGGTGATCTTCTGCTCCTTCGGGGACATGCTGCGCGTGCCCGGCACCGACCGGGACCTGTTCCGGGTGCGCAGCGAGGGCGGTGACGTACGGGTCGTGTACTCGCCGCTGGACGCCCTGAAGATCGCCCAGCAGAACCCGGAGCGGCAGGTGGTGTTCTTCGGCATCGGGTTCGAGACCACCGCCCCGCCCAATGCCATGACGGTGTATCAGGCCCGTAAGCTCGGCATCCGCAACTTCAGCATGCTGGTCTCGCACGTACGGGTGCCTCCCGCGATCGAGGCCGTCATGCAGTCACCGGACTGCCGCGTACAGGGGTTCCTGGCGGCAGGGCACGTATGCAGTGTGATGGGCGTCGAAGAGTATCCGCGGCTCGCCGAGCGGTACCGGGTTCCCATCGTCGTCACCGGGTTCGAGCCACTGGACATCCTGGAGGGCGTACGCCGTACCGTGCTGCAACTGGAACGCGGCGAGCACACCGTCGACAACGCCTACCCGCGCGCGGTGCGCGCCGAGGGCAACCCGGCCGCCCGGACCATGCTGGCGGATGTCTTCGAGGTCGGCGACCGGGCCTGGCGCGGTATCGGCGTGATCCCCGACAGCGGCTGGAGACTGGCCCCCCGCTACCGTGAGTTCGATGCGGAGCACCGCTTCTCCGTCACGGACATCCACACCCTCGAACCGGCCGCCTGCCGATCCGGCGAAGTCCTTCAGGGCCTGATCAAGCCGCACGAGTGCGAGGTGTTCGGAACCACCTGCACCCCTCGCAATCCGCTCGGCGCCACCATGGTCTCCACCGAGGGCGCGTGCGCCGCGTACTACCTCTACCGGCGGCTCGACACCGCTTCCGAGCGTCTGGAGGCGAGCCCCGTTGCCTGAGACCACCGAAGTGTCGTCCCCACGCGCCGCAGGCGTCAGCGCGGCCGGAACTGTCGACGCGGCCGGGAACGGGACCGTCGGCAAGGCCGGAACTGTCAACGCGACCGCGACCGCGACCGCGACTGTCGGCAAGGCCGGAACCGTCAACGCGACCGGGACTGGGACCGTCCCCGACATGCTGTCCTGGACATGCCCGGCACCGCTGCGCGATCAGCCCCGTGTGGTGATGGGCCACGGCGGTGGCGGCGCGCTCTCCGCCGAACTCGTCCAGCACATTTTCGCGCCGGCTTACGGCGGCGAGGTCCTCGGACAGCTCGGCGACGCCGCCGCCGTCTCGCTCGGCGGCGTCCGGCTGGCCTTCTCCACCGACTCCTACGTCGTACGGCCGCTGTTCTTCCCCGGCGGCAGCATCGGCGACCTGGCCGTCAACGGCACCGTCAACGACCTTGCCATGAGCGGCGCCAGAGCCGCCTTTCTCTCCTGCGGCTTCATCTTGGAGGAGGGCGTCCCGATGCCGGTCGTCGCGCAGGTCGCCGAGGCGCTGGGAGCCGCCGCGCGCGCCGCCGGCGTCGAGATCGTCACCGGTGACACCAAGGTCGTCGAGGCCGGGCACGGAGACGGCGTCTACATCAACACCGCGGGCATCGGCCTCATCCCGGAGGGCGTCGATCTGCGCCCTCAGCGGGTCGTGCCCGGTGATGTGGTGATCGTCAGCGGTGAGATCGGCGTTCACGGTGTGGCGGTCATGAGCGTCCGCGAGGGCCTTGAGTTCGATGTGGAGATCGAGAGCGACTGTGCTCCGCTCGGCGGCCTGGTGGACGCCATGCTCGCGGTCACCCCCGATCTGCACGTCCTGCGCGACCCTACCCGTGGCGGCCTGGCCGCCGCCCTCAACGAGATCGCGACGGCCAGCGGCACGGGCGTCGTGATCCAGGAGCGCGGTGTTCCCGTACCGCCCACGGTCGCCAACGCGTGCGCCATCCTCGGGCTCGACCCGATGTACGTCGCCAACGAGGGCAAACTCGTCGCGTTCGTCCCCCGTGCCCACGCCGATGCCGTCCTCGCGGCGATGCGCGCCCACCCCCTGGGCGCGGAGGCCCGCGTGATCGGCGAGACGGTGACGGACCACCCCGGAATGGTCGTGGCCCGCACGGGCCTGGGCGGCACTCGCGTCGTCGATCTGCCGATCGGGGAGCAACTGCCCAGGATCTGCTGAGGGATGAGAGAAGACGGAGGGCCGGGGGCCGGGAATCGTGGTTGCGCCCGTTTTCCGGCTTTCCCGGCTTCCCTGACCTTCCCGCCTTCCCGCGCCTTCCCCGGCCTTCGCCCGCCTTCCCCCGGCCTTCCCGCTTTCGGGTTTCCGGGTTCCGGGTTCCGGCTCTCCTGCTCAACGGCTCTGACCCGGCTCACCGGTGTGGTGCGATGTGCACCGGACGGGCGGGGAATGCGCGGGAGCGGTCACGTGCGCGTCGTCTTCCGCCGAGCCGAAACCCCCTCGGCCGCTGACACAGGCGGCTGTTACTGTCCCGCTCATCGTGGGGGGCCATGCCGGGGGATTCTCACAGGGCCGGTGACCTGTCACTGTGTCCCCTTCATGCACACAGCAGCTAACAGCAGGTAGCTGGAGGAATTTTGAGAAGTAACGTTCACCCTCGGCGTGCGACCGTACGCCGGTTGCTTGGCGCATCGCTCGTCCCCGTACTGGCGCTGGGCGCCGTCGGCACGGGTGTGGTCGGTGCCTCCTCGGTCGCCGTGGCGGCGCCCGGTGACGTGGCCGGGCCGTGGAGCAGTCCGACGGCGCTGACGGGAACGACGGACATCGTGAATGTCATCGATGTGCGGACCGCGGCCGACGGCACTGTCGTGGCCGCGATGTACCGGGAGCTCGCCGGAACCTCCAACCTGGAGCTACGCGTGGCCGTGCGGCCGGCGAACAGCGCCACCTGGGGACAGCCGACGGTGCTCGACACCATGTATATGGGGCGGGAGAGCGTTCAACTGCTGCCCGCGCCGAACGGTTCCGTCCACCTGACATGGATACGGCCGGGGGGTCCGTCGGGGGCGGGGAACACCGTCCGTACGTCGACACTGGAAGCAGGGGCCACGAACTGGTCCGCAACGGTTGACATCGCCGAGGGCCCGAATCTGCGCTCCGCGTTTCTGGCGATCGGCCCGTCGGGCAGGATGGCGGCGACGTGGAGCCAGGGATCCGGCCGGGCCACCCAGATCTTCGTCTCCGAGCGCGATGACTCGATCGGCACCTGGTCAACGGCCCAGCGCTTGGACGACACGCCTGCCGAGACGCTCGAAGGCGGTTCGCAAATCCTCATTGCGGCGGATGGATCGCTGACGGTCGTCTGGAGCGAGAACGGCCCCGATCATCAAGCTGTCATCGCTGTCGACAAGGCGCCCGGCACCTCCCGGTGGAGTGCCCCCCGCCGACTGTCGGCGCCCTCGTCCTGGGCCGGCGATGCCCGGGTCGGCACAGGTTCGGACGGCAGGGCCGTGCTCGTGTGGATCGCCTCCGAGGCTGGAGGCGGTCCCACCGTGATGGAGGCGGTCGTCCGCCCGGCCGGCAGCACGCAGTGGGGTCCGATCGAGGCCGTCGGGCCGGTCGACAGCCCGGTCACCACACAGCCTCTCGTCGCCCCGAACGGCGAGGTCACCCTTGTCTGGGTCGGTTTCATGCCGAGCGGAGGGTACGCCACCCTCACCTCCACCCGCTCCGCCGCGGGCGCCTGGTCCGCCGTTCGGACGCTCTCGACGGAGTACGTCCCCGAGCAGTTCGACGCGGAGATCGGCCCCGACGGCACGGTCCACGCGGGCTGGGTGCAGAACGCCGCGCCGGGCTCGGACTCCGGCAGGATCTTCCGGCACGCCGCCCGCGTCAACGGCGTCTGGACCGCGCCGACGACGCTCAGCAGAAAGCCGTCGAGCGTGGCCATCGGCCAGGTCGCCGGTGGTCCCCAGGGCCGTACCACCGCGGTGTGGCACGAGTCGACCGGGGACTTCATCGGTCAGCTGTGGACGGCCGGGACCGGGCTGACCAAGCCCGAACCGCCGGTCGTGCCCGCCGTCCGCCGTGACTATGTCGGCGCCGGCGGTTTCGTGGACCTCTTCGCGCGGACGTCCTCGGGGGCGCTCACCGTCTACCAGGGCAACGCCTCGCGTGTCTTCTCCGCCAAGGCCCCAGGCGGCACTTGGCCCACCACCTCGACGTTGATTCCGTTCGGTGACCTGAACGCCGACGGCGTCAACGACGTCCTGGTGCGCGACAGCGTCGGCGGACTGCGCGCCTACTATCCCGAGAAGGGGAAAGCGGTCACCCCGACCAGCCGCTCCGCGGTGGTGGGTTCGGGCTGGACCGGCTTCAACGCCTTTGTGGTGTCCGGCGACTTCACCGGCGACGGGCGTACGGACCTGGTGGCCCGCCAGACGTCCACCGGTGATCTCTATCTGTATGCGGGCAACAGCAAGGGCGGGCTGACCAGAACCGGTCGTATCGGCACCAAGTGGAAGCCCATGACGATCGTCGGCGCCGGTGATCTGAACGGAGACAAGCGCGCGGACCTGCTGGCCAGGGACGCGGCGGGCGTGCTGTGGCGGTACTACGGCAACGGCAAGGGCGGTATCGGAGCGGGTGCCAAGGCCGGTTCCGGCTGGAACGGCTTCACCGCGATCGTCGGTGTCGGGGACCTGACCAAGGACGGCAAGGACGATTTGGTCGGCCGGGACGCCGCGGGCACCCTGTGGCGTTACGACGGCACCGGCGCCGGAAGGTTCAGCGGTGCGGTGAAGATCGGAATCGGCTGGAACGGCTTCGCCACGCTGAGCTAGCCGATGGGCCGACGACCCAACGGGCGAACGAGCTGACAAGCCGACGACCCGACGGGCCGACGGGCGGACGAGCTGACGCCCGTCCGCAGACAGGGCCGTGATGCTTCGTCACGCAGGACGAAGCGCCGCGTTGCCGAGGTGCGCACCCCTTCGCGGGCGCGCACCTCGGCCGTTTCCGCCCGACGCGGCAGACAGGCCCCGCCGCGAGGGGGGATACGCGGCGGGGCCTGATACGCGGGTGCCCGGTTGAGGCTCGGGTATGCCGCGTGGGCGGAGACTCCTGGGCCTTGACGCCGGGGAGCGGCAGGATCGCGAGGTCGGCCGTCGTCACCGGCCGCCGCCCGTTGCCGTCCTGGCGGTGGGCCTGCGGCCAGGCGGTCGGGGGAGCTTGCTGAGCCGGTTCGGTGCGGTTGGCCGCCATGTCGTCCGACCTGTCCGGTCTGTCCGACCCGTCCGGTGGGCCAGGTGCGCCCGGTGTGCCTGATGTGGCGGGGGTGGGGTGGTGACTGCCGATGTCCCCTCCCCACCCTCTCTCGGATCGATCGCGGAGAGTGCGTACGCCCGCACGCGCCCCCGCGACATCAGCTTTCGAACGTTTCTTCGAAATTGGTCTATCGTGAGGTAGGAGGAGTTCGCGAGGGTCGAATCGACTGGAGGCGACTGGAGGGAACGTTGTGGCTGGTGAGAGGAGGTGCGTATGTCGTTTACGCATCTCCGTACGGCCTCCGGGTACTCCCTCCGCTACGGAGCCAGCCATATCGAGGATCTGGCGGAGAGAGCCGCGGAGCGGGGCCTCGACGCGCTCGCGCTGAGTGACCGCGACAGCCTCGCGGGCGCGGTGCGTCACGCCAAGGCATGTGCCAGGGCCGGGGTCCGGCCGCTGTTCGGGGCCGATCTCGCCGTGCCTGCCGTGCCTGTGCCCGTGTATCGGACCGGGTACGGGACCGGCTCCGAGCGCGACGGGCAGCGCGACGAACGGCATGACGGACAGCGCGACGGATGGCATGACGGGCACCGCGACGGACGCCCCGGCGGACAGCGAGACGGGTGGCCCGACGGACACAGCGGACGCGGCGGACGCGGCAGGCCCGGTGCCGCGCCCGTCGGCGGCACCGGCCGTGCCCGTACCCCGGCGAAGGGCGGCCCCTTCGTGGTGGAGGCCCCTCAGCGGGCGACCGTGCTGGCGCGGTCGGCGGCCGGCTGGGCCCGGCTGTGCCATCTGGTGTCGGCCGCCGCCGCGGACGGGATCACCTGGGGCGATCTGGAGCACGCGGCGGTCGGCGAGGAGCTGTTCGTGCTGCTCGGGGCTGACTCCGAGATCGGGCAGGCGCTGGCCCGGGGACGGCCGGACCGGGCGGTGCGGCTGCTGGAGCCGTGGCGGGAGCTGTTCGGCGAGGCGCTGCGGCTGGAGGTCGTCTGCCATGACCGGCCGGGGACCGGGCCGGGGTCGCTGCGGCTGGCCGCGCGGCTGCTCGGATTCGCGGCCGAGCAGCAGGTCACGGCGGTGCTGACCAACGCGGTCCGGTACGCGGACCCCGGTCAGGGCGAGATCGCGGACATCCTCGACTCGGCGCGGCTGCTGGTGCCGGTCGACGCCCGTGACGCCGTGCTGCTGGACGGTGGTGAACGGTGGCTGAAGGACGCCGGAAGCATGGAGCGGATCGCCGAGCGGATCGCCGAGGCGGCCGGGCGCTCCACCGGAGAGGCGCGGCGGCTGCTGGCGGCGACCGAGGAGACGGCGGCGGCCTGTGTGGTCGATCCGGCCGAGGCGTTCGGGCTGGGGCGGCTGCATCTGCCGGAGCCGCATCTGATCGGCGCGACGCAGGAGACGGCGGACCGGGAACTGGCCGCCCGGTGCGCGGGCGCGATGATGCACCGGGGCTACCACCGCGACCCGAAGCGCTGGGACCGGCTGGAGAGCGAACTGCGGATCATCGCCGGACGCGGGCTCGCCGGGTACTTCCTGACCATGGCGGAGATCGTGGAGGTCACCCGGGGTCTGGGAGTACGGGTGACGGCCCGCGGCTCCGGCGTGGGCTCGCTGGTGGTGCATCTGCTGGACATGAGCCCGGTCGACCCGGTCGCGCACAACCTGGTGATGGAACGTTTCCTCTCCTCGTACCGCACCGCCATGCCCGATATCGACCTGGATGTGGAGAGCGCGCGGCGGGTGGAGGTCTATCAGGCAGTGCTGAAACGTTTCGGCACTGAGCGGGTGGCGACCCTCGCCGTATACGAGACCTATCGGGCGCGCGGTGCGATCGAGGCCGTGGCGCGGGCGCGCGGCATCGAGCCCGAAGAGGCCCGACGGCTGGCCAAGAGCTTCCCGCAGATCAGGGCGGAGGACGTCCGCGCGTCCCTGCGGGAGCTGCCGGAGCTGAAGGGGATCGCCGGTGAGGACCACGGACGGCTGTGGACGCTGGTGGAGGCGCTCGACGGGCTGCCGCACGGGATGGCGATGCACCCCTGTGGCCTGCTGATCTCCGACGCCGGGCTGCTGGACCGTACACCCGTGGTGCCCACCACCGTCGACGGCATCTCCATGGCGCAGTTCGACAAGGAGGACGTGGAGGACACCGGACACATCAAGGCGGACCTCATCGGCGTACGGATGCAGTCCGCGCTCGCGCACGCCGTCGCCGAGATCGAGCGCGCCACGGGCGAACGGCTCGACATCGACGACCCCGCGCAGGTGCCGCTGGACGACGCGGCCACCTACCGGCTCATCCAGTCGGCGCAGACCATGGGCTGCTTCCAGATCGAGAGTCCGGGCCAGCGGGATCTGGTCCGCAGGCTGAAGCCGGAGTCGATCGACGACATCACGCTGGACATCAGCCTGTTCCGGCCGGGGCCGGTCGCCGCGAACATGATCGATCCGCTCATCTCCGTACGCGACGGGCGTACGCCGGTCCGCTACCCGCACCGGGATCTGGAGCCGATCCTGGCCGAGACCGGCGGTCAGGTCGTCTTCCACGAGCAGGTCATCCGGATCATCGAGAGGATGACCGGCTGCGACCTCGGGCAGGCCGACGAGGCGCGCCGGGCGCTCTCGGACCGGGACCGGCAGGGGCGGCTGCGGGCCTGGTTCGCCGACCAGGCGCGGCGGCGCGGCTATACGGCGGCGGTCGTACGGGAGGTGTGGGCCGTGCTCGAGGGCTTTGGGGCGTACGGGTTCTGCAAAGGGCACGGCGCGGCCTTCGCCCGGCCCACGTACCAGTCCGCGTGGCTGAAGCAGCACCGTGACGCGGCCTTCTACGCCGGGCTGCTCACCCACGATCCGGGGATGTACCACAAGCGGGTGTTCGTCGCGGACGCCCGCCGCCGGGGAGTGCCGATGCTGCTTCCGGACGTCAATCGGTCCCACTCCGACTCCAGAATCGAACTGGTATCCGGAAGGTGGGGGGTGCGGATCGGATTCGCGCATGTACGGGGCATCAGCGAGGCGGAGACAGGGCGCATCACCGTCGGGCAGCCGTATGTCTCGCTTCAGGACTTCTGGCAGCGCGCCCGGCCCAGCAGACCGACCGCCGATCGCCTGGCCAGGGTCGGCGCGCTGGACTGCCTGAGTGCGGGTCCGGGCGCGGGTTCGGGTTCCCATGAGGGTTCGGGGGCGGGCTCGGGCTCGGGTACGCACGCGGGTTCGGGGGCGGGGCGGCGGGATCTGCTGCTGGAGATCGCCGAGCTGCACCGGCAGGGCCGGGCGTCCCTGGACTCCGGTCAGCTCCCCTTGAGCGGAGGCGACGGCGACGGCGGCGACGGCGTCGGCAAGGGCGGGGGCGGCAAGGGCGGGGGCGGCTGGGGCGGTCTCGACGACGGCCCAGGAGGCGGTGGTGCCACCAGCGGTACCGGCCGGGGCACCGGCCACGGCGGCAGCCGGGGTGGCGACGACAGAGCCGACAACCGAAGAGGCGACGACAGAGGCGACAACCGAAGCGACGACGACAACAGAGCCGACAACCGAAGAGGCGACAACCGAGGCGACGACGACAACCGAGGCGACGACAGCGGCCGGGAATCCGTCACGGGACTGCCCGCCATGGACGCATGGGACCAACTGGCCGCCGAACTCGACGTGCTCGACATGGACGTCACCCGCCATCTCCTCGATGACCATCTGGCCCTGCTCACCGATATCGGCGCCACGCCCGCCGCCCGGCTCGACCGGCTGCCGAACGGCGCCACCGTCCTGGTCGCCGGGGTGAAGACCGCCACGCAGACCCCGCCGATACGCGGCGGACGCCGGGTCATCTTCGCGACCCTCGACGACCCCACCGGCCTGTCCGACCTGGCCTTCTTCGAGGACAGTCACGACCGGTGCGCCTCGACCGTCTTCCACAGCGCCCTGCTCCTGGTACGCGGTACGGTCAGCCGCCCCCGGAACAGACCGCGCAGCCTGAGCGTCACCGGGCTCGCCGCGTGGGACCTCGCCGAGCTGATCGACCTCTACCGCGACGGCGGAGCCTCTGCCGTCGCCGACCGGCTCACGCGCCCCGACCCGGCGGGACGGGGAGCGTCCCGCAAGGGCCGGACGCTCACCGAGCCCACCGGTTACGTCATGAACGCATGGGCCGATCTCCGGCCGCCCGGCGTCCCGCTGGTCGGCGGTCGCACCCTCCACCACGCCAGCCGGGGGAGTGCGGGATGATCCTCTACCTCCACTTCGCCCCCTCTCGTGCCGGCCTCTCCCGACCCGGAGCCTCTCGCACCGGAGCCTCTCGCCCCGGTATTCGAGCCGAGCAGGACTACCGCCCGCTCCTCGGCCTGCTGGGCGAGATCACCCCGGTCGTCCAGGCCGTGCCGCCCGACGCGGCGCTCGCCGACGTCTCCGGCGCCCGCCGCTACTTCCGGCGGGACGCGGGCGACCTCGCCGCCCTCGTCCGGATGCGTGCCGCCGCCGTGTACGGCGTCGACTGCACCATCGGCGTCGGCCCCAATCCGCTGCTCGCCCGGATCGCCGCGCAGTCGGGCCCGCCCGGCGCGATCCGCACCGCGCCCACGGACCCGGACGCGATCGCCGCGTATCTCGCCCCTCTGCCCGTCGCCGCGCTGCCCGGTGTCGGGCCCGCCACCGTACGCACCCTCGCCCCCTACGGCCTCCACACCATCGGCGACATCGGCCGCCTCCCACCCCTCACCCTCCAGCGCATCCTCGGCGCGCCCACCGGACGCCGGCTCCAGCAGTACGCCCACGGCATCGACCCGACCCCGGTCACCCCCACCGCGCCACCCCGCGCCCTCACCGCCACCCATGACTTCGGCCGGGACGAACTCAACCCCGAGCAGCACCACCGCGCCCTTCTCGCGGGAGCCGAGGAACTCGGCTGGCGGCTCCGGAGCGAGGGACAGGTCGCCCGTGTGCTCGTCCTCGCCGTCGGTTACGCCGATCGGTCCGTGACCACCCGCTCCCGTACGCTGCCCGAGCCGACCGCGCACTCGCCGGCGCTCGCGGACGCGGCGTACCGGCTCCACTCGGCGCTGGCGCTCCAGCGGGCCCGCGTCCGGAGCATCACGCTCCGGGCGGAGGACATCGGCCCCGCCGACCTCGCCACCCACCAGCTGTCGTTCGACCCGGTCGATGACGCGGCCCGCAGGATCGAGGCCGCCGCGGACCGGGCCCGCGCCAGGTTCGGACCGGCGGCGGTCCGCCCTGCCGCGCTGGCCGGACCGCCGGGGCCGCACTGAGCGGGCCGGGGGCGGAGGAGGGTGGCTCGGTGAGACCCGCACGCCTCCGGAAGAGTGCCGGACCGTGCTGACACGCATCGCTGACAGGGCATCACACCGGGCCGGGATGTCGTTCGCCCGTCCCACGCCCCGACGTGCGTGAATCACTCCATGCGCGTCTCAACCGCCCCGGTCGCCGCCATCCGCAGCGGTGTACGCCATGTCGCCGTGTATGTGCGCAGCGCCCCGGGCACGTACATCTGGCTGGCGCTCCTCTTCGTCACCACGGTCCTCCTGGGCCGTATGTCGCCCGAATTCGAGGCGGACTTCCTGCGGCAGCGCTCGACCAACATCCACGAACTGTCCACCAATCCGATCAGAGTGCTGATCTCCAGCGCTCTATGGATCGACGGGGGCGGCTGGCTCTCGTACGCCGTCCTCTACACCGTCTTCCACGCCCAGGCCGAACGCTGGCTCGGCACCCTCCGCTGGCTGACGGTCGCCGTCACGGCCCACGTCCTGGCCACCTACATCAGCGAGGGCGCGCTGCTCTGGGCGATCCGGCACGACCTCGCCCCCGATTCCGCCGTCAACACACTCGATGTGGGCGTGAGTTACGCCCTCGCGGGCGTGGTCGCCGTACTCACGTACCGCATCGCCTCGCCCTGGCGGTACGTGTATCTGGCGGGTGTCCTCGCCGTCTACACGCCCCCGCTCTTCGCCGGCCGCACCTTCACCGACCTCGGCCACTTCACCTCGGTGCTGATCGGGCTGGCGTGCTATCCGCTGGTATGGGGGCGGGGAGCGCCGTGGAATCCGGCGGACGCGGTCAGGCGGGTGCGGAGCCGGGTGGCGGCTCGCGGAGAAAAACGTTCAATGTGAAATAGTGCTTCGATAAGACGGTTTGAGGCGCTCGGGTGCAGCCGGAACGTCCCTCGCTATTCGCCGGACGGAGTGGAACCGGGGCGTATACGGACGGCGAACAGCCCCACCCGGTCGAACGGATGGGGCTGTTCTGGCCGACGGGAGAGCGGTTCCCGTCGGCCGGTGTGTGGAAGATCGGAACCGGTGTGCGGAAGATCAGAAATCGTGTACCTGCTCCCGCTTCGGGTTTTCGCCCCACTTGTTCACTCCCGGCTCGCCGTCGGTGGCCAGGAAGACGATCAGGATGATGGCGCCCACGAGCGGCACCACGACGATCAGGAGCCACCAGCCCGAACGGCCGACGTCGTGCAGACGGCGGACGGCTACGGCGAGGCCGGGGATGAGAACGGCGAGGGAGTAGACGAACGAGATGACGGAGCCGAGGTCGCCCGCCCTGTCGATGATGTTCAGCACGATGCCGATGACCATGTTGAACAGGAAGAACATCCAGTATTCCTGACGGCGTGCCCGCCCGCTGAATACCGCGTACTTCTTCAGAACGTCCACGTACCAATGCATGTGTCCCCCCAAAGGACGTGATGGGTTTCATCCTCATAGATCAAGCCAGGGGCAGAACTTATGCTTCTTGAAGTGTTCCGGTCAAGCCGATCGGTCTGTCAAGGTCAAGCTGCCATAAGAGGGAAATCGATACCTCTTGTGATCTTCTCCAGCTGTTCACATTCGGCCATCGGTCCTCCGGGTCCGGCCCCTCGCTCGGCCCTCGGCTCGGCCCCGCGCCCGGATTCCTGAAGGCTGCCCGCGGACGGCCGCGCGCGAACTACCTCTCCCGGATCGTCTCCGTCCGATCGTGAAGCGCTCCCGGCCTCCCGACGCGATCACGCCCGAAATGCGGGAAATGCCCTTCAGTGTTGGGATGGGTGGCAGTGCGCGACCGCAGCACCACTGCTCAGCCGGAGCCGCCCAGTGGGCTGCCCGGCCGTTCCAGAAGGAGACATTCTTGGCCACGCTCACTGCCTGGAAGTTCCCCACACCCGAGGGCGCCGCCCAGGTCGAGGACACTCTGAAGGCGCTGCAGAAGCAGGACCTCATCCACATCCACGACGCCGCCGTCGTGACCTGGCCGTCCGGCCGTAAGCAGCCGAAGACCAAGCAGCTGCACAACCTCACCGCCGTGGGCGCCCTGTCAGGAACCTTCTGGGGGATGCTCTTCGGGCTGATCTTCTTCGTGCCGCTGCTCGGTGCGGCGATCGGTGCCGCGGCCGGTGCCATCAGCGGATCCCTCTCGGACGTCGGCATCGACGACGACTTCATCGCGAGTGTCCGCAAGGAGGTGGAGCCGGGCACCTCCGCGCTCTTCCTGCTCACCACGGACGTGGTGATGGACCGGGTTCACGACGCGTTCCCGGACGGGACCGCCGAGCTGATCAGCAGCAACCTCTCCAAGGACGACGAGGCCAAGCTGCGCGAGATGTTCGAAGCCTGAGCCGCCTGAGCCGCCTGAGCGGACCGAGTCGGCGCAGCCGGCTCAACTGACTAAGCGTCGTGGCGAGACGACGCCTGGCCCGGTCTCCCGACGAGGAGGCCGGGCCGTTCCGCGTACCGGCGTGAACCGGAAGCGCGGGTCTCAGTCGGTCTGGACCGGGGTCCCGGCCTCGTGGGGCCGCCTGATGGACGGTACGGCCGCCCCGCCCCCGTACCCGTGCTCGTACTGGCGCGACTGGATCAGGAACATCCGCCGGAACGTGCCGACGCCCCCGCCCGCGGCCTTGCCCGTGCTCCCACCCGCGTGCGCGCCCCCGTCTCCGTCCTCGCCTGCGTGCGCGTCCCCGCCCCCGTCCCCGTCCTCGTCCGCGTCGTCCCGCATCAGTTCGTCGAACGAGCCGTGCTCGATGACGCGGCCCTTCTCCAGTACGTAGATCTCGTCGGCGTGCCGGACGCTGTGCAGCCGGTGCGTGATCAGGATGACGGTCTGCCCCTCGGCCGCGAGGCTGCGGATCTGGTCGAAGATCCGCTGCTCGGCCTCGGCGTCCAGCGCGCTGGTGGGCTCGTCCACGATGAGGATCCGCGCGTCGCGGTGGCGGGCGCGGGCGATGCCCAGGCGCTGCCACTGGCCGCCCGAGATCTGGTGGCCGCCCTTGTAGCCGCGCGCGAGGAGGGTGTCCCAGCCGTGCGGGAGCGAGCCGATCGTCTCGTCCGCGCCGGCGTACTCGGCCGCCGCGTCCAGCAGCGGTTCGTCGTGTGGAGCGTCGGCGCGGCCGATGGCGACATTGATACGGGCGGTGAACGGCCAGCGGTAGAAGTCCTGCGCCACGACGGCGATCCGGTCGAACAGCTCGGCCCGGTCCGCCTCGGCCGCGTCCACGCCGTCCCAGAGGATCCGGCCTGAGTCGGGTCCGTACAGACCGCAGAGCAGTTTGGCGAGCGTGGACTTGCCGCTGCCGTTGTTGCCGACGAGCGCGATGATCCGGCCCGTCGGGATGGTGATGTCCACACGGTCGAGTGCGGGCTCGCCGCTCTCTCCGGGGTAGGTGAAGGTGACGTTCTCGAAGCGGATCGCGCGCAGGTCCTTCGGCAGCGGGACGCCCGTCTCGGGGATCAGACGGCGGTCCGCCTCCCGGCAGAGCCGGTCCAGGTCGGCGACGAACAGGCTCTCCTCGTACAGCAGGTTCAACTGGACGACGAGTCCCTCCAGATTGGCGGAGCCGGTGCGGATCGCGATGACGGCCGTGCCGGCGACGGCCAGATCCATCGCTCCCGTCCACAGCAGGAGACCGAGTGCGCCGTAGGTGGCGGCCGAGGCGAGTCCCGTCCAGCCGGAGGCGAGCAGTCCGGTACGGGCGGCGAGGGAGGCGAGCCGGGTCTGCTCACGCTCTCCCGTCTCGGCCATCGTACGGAAGTGCCGTAACAGGAACGGGCCGATGTTGTGGACCCGCACCTCCGGCGCGGCCTGAGTGTCGATCAGGAGCCGGCCGATGAGCTGGCCCGCGCGGGCGTGCTGGACCCAGGTGTGGAAGGAGATGTATCGGCGGCGGGCGATCGTCAGCGAACTCCACGCGCTCGGCAGCGTCATCAGCGCGAGCAGCGGCAGCAGGGCGGGATGCAGGATCGTCAGCACACCGGCCGCCGCGATCAGCGAGATGGCGGCGTTCACCACCGATGTACAGATCCGGATCATCCGCCGGGCCGACGCGGCGCCCCACTGCGCCGAGTCCATCAGCTTGTGGAACTCCTCGTCCTCCACCGCCTCCAGTTCGACCCGCGCCACCCGCTCCAGATACTGCTCGGTGGCCACGCGGGACACCTTGGGTTCCAGCCGTCCCGTCCCGGCGGTGGAGGCCGACCGCAGCAGCGCGCCGATCAGCGCGGTGATCGCCACGGCGATGAACGCGGGCGCGGCGGCGGCGAGACGTTCACCGGTCCCGCCCGTCCCCAGGATGTGGACGAGGACCTGGTTGACCGCGACCAGACCGACGGCCTGCGCGATACCGCCGCCGAACTCCGCGCCCGCCACCTGGCGCAGGGCGCGCGGGTCGGCGCGGTGGGCGAGCCCGATCGTGGAGGCGATCAGCCGGGGCGTCCGCGCGATCATGGCGCGGAGGTCCAGTTCGAGGAACGAGCCGTCGTGTTTGCTCCAGCCCATGTCGTAGCGGAGGGGGCCGCCGAACAGCAGCCGCTCGGACTCCGAGACCTCGCCGGGGTCCTCGCCGGGGTTCTGGCCGGGGTCCTGGCCGCTCCGGGGGTCTCGATCGCTTCCGGGCGCTCGGCCGTCCCCGGAGCCGTTGCCGTCTCCGTTGCCGGTGCCTTTGCCGTCCCTGGAGCCCTGATCGGCTCCGGACTCCTCGCCGGCTTCGGACTCCTGGCCGGTTTCGCGCTCCTCGCCTGTTCCGGGGTCCTGGCCGGTTCCGGTATCCGCCCCCTGAGCCTCCTCGGCACCTCTCGCCGCCTTGTCGCCTGTTCGATTCTCCGTGCTCTTTCCGCGCTCTGCCATACGAGCCACTCCGCCTCGGTAGTACGTGCGCCCGACGTTCCGCAGCATGTACAACGCTGCTGATCAGCGATCCGTAACGGTCGGAGAATCGCTCAAAAGTTTGGGTTTCCCGGTGGCTCGTGAGGGGGAGCGGGCGTGGCCGCCGTGATCCGTCGTTCGAATCAGCGGGGTGCGCGGCATCCGTGGGGAGCGCGCGCCATGGCCGAGCGCCTGACTCACGGCCCCGACCACGGCAATGGCAACGGCCGTGTCTACGGGCAGGGCGTACGCGCGCCTACGACGGCATGGGCGTACGCCGCAGCAGAAGCACCGCCACATCGTCGTATCCGGGATGCGTGAAAGTGTCCGAGACGAGAGTGTCGGCGAGTGCCTCCAGATCGGCCTTCCCGTAGGTTCCGTCGGCGCCCAGCATCTTCACCCACTGGCCGAAGACGGTGGCCACGGCGGCGACGGCTTCGTCGTACGGCCGGTCCGGGCGGTCCACCAGCCCGTCGGTGAAGAGCAGCAGCGCGGCACCCGGCTGGAGTTGGCCGTGGAAGACGGGATACCTGTCGTTCGCCGAGTATCCGAGCGGGAGCGCGCCGGGCACCGCCAGCTCGTGGACGGTGCCGTCGGGCTCGGCCTGGAGCGGGTTCGGATGTCCGGCCCGTACGATTTCGAGATGCCCGGCGCGCGGCGACACGTCGACGATGCAGCAGGTGGCGAAACGATCGGTGTCCAGTCCCCACAGGGTCTGATTGCCACGCGCCATCAGATGCTGGGCCCGGTAGCCGTCCGCGGCGTGCGCCCGCAGGGCGGTCCGCAGCTGTCCCATCACACCGGCGGCCTGCGCGCTGTGTCCCTGCACATCGCCGATGACGAACGACGCGCCACCGTCCTCGCGCGGCAGCATGTCGAACCAGTCGCCGCCGACCTGCATGCCCTCGGCGGACGGGAGATAGCGTGCGGCGATCTCGAAGCCGGGCAGCCGGGGGAGGGCACGCGGCATCATCAGATCCTGGAGGTCCGTCATCCGCCGCCGGAACAGATCGGAGAGGCGGGCGCGGGCCAGGGACTGGGCGAGGATGCCGGAGATGGCGGCGGTGATGATCTGGTCGTCGGAGCTGAACTCGCGGGGCTCCCGGTACGAGATGAGACAGGTGCCGACCGCGCCGTCCGCCGACGCCAGCGGCAGGAAAACGAACGCGTGATGATTCTCGGACGGCCGGACCCCCGGATCGGGGAAACACTTCAGATACTCGGCGCGTGAACCGAAGAAGAGCGGCTGGCCCTCCCGGAGGACCTCGGCCATCGGGTTGTCCTCCTCCGTGCCGATCAGCCGCAGCCGCGCCATCGTCTCGTCGGGGTAGCCGACCGCGCCCGCGAGCACGAGCCGTCCCTCGCGCTCGATGTGGATGGCCATCGCGGTCGCGCCCAGTTCGGGCAGGACGGTTCCGGTCATGGTGTCGAGGACGTCCTGTGTCGACAGCGCCGCGGTGAAGGCGTTGGTCACCTTGAGGACGAACTCCCTGCGGGCCTCGCGCCGGATCGTGCGCACTCGCTGGTCCGTGACGTCCCACACCACACCGATCATGACCAGGGGTTCGCCGTCGGGGGAGTACTCGACGGTGCCCCGCGCCTCCACCCAGTGAACGGAGCCGTCCTGCCACACGACCCGGTTGACGGTGTGTTGCTCCCCCGCCACCAGGCTCCTCTCGATCGCCTCCCGCATGAAGTCGCGGTCGTCGGGGTGCACGGCCTCGAAGAAGGTCTCGATCCGCGAGTCGAAACTCTCCGATTCGAGGCCGAACAGTTTGATCGTGCGTTCGTCCCAGACGACCGTGCCGGACGTGATGTCCCACTCGAAGGCCCCGATGTTCCCGCTGGACATGGCGAGTTCGAGGCGGGTCCGCCGGGACTGGCGGTTCCGCCGGCTCTGCCAGAACTCGATCGGGTTGGTTCCCGGCTTGGAGGAGCGCACGGGGGCGGTGGGGGCCGGGGTGCCGAACGGCTCGGGCAACTGCAGATGCTCCAGCCGGAGGGCGCACACATCGGCGAGCGTCCTGAGCGACTGCTCCTCGTCCGCGGAGAGCGGGTCGGTTCGGGCGTATCGAACGCCCAAGGCGCCGAGAGCGCGGTCGTCGATCAGCATCGGTACGACGATGTAGTCGATCGGGGCGTTGAGGAAATCCAGGTCGGGGAACCGCTTGTAGAGGTTCTCGGCCAGTCCGCGAACCGGCCGCCGTTCGCGTAGGGCGGTGGCGAGGGCCAGCGGGGAGTCCGGGGCGAGGGCGGGGACCCGCTCCATCATCTCCATCTTCGTGCCCGTGTACTCCGCGAGCCGGATCCATCCGTCGTCCTCGGCGACGTACACGACCCCGGCGTCCGCGCCGACGGCCGCCAGTGCCACGTCGAGGGCGGTGCTGAGCAGGCTGTCCAGGTCCGGGCAGGCCAGCAGCCGGGCCACGGCGTCCCGGACACTGATCCTGGGGGCGGTCCTGGGTTCGGTCCGGGGGTCGGTCGCGACGGTCGAAGCCGTCTCGCCGGCGACGGCGTCGTCGGCGGTCGCCGGTGTGGGCATGGTGCTTTCCACGGCGGGTCCGGAGGTCGCCGCGGGGTCTGTGCCGCTGACCGCCTGATCCGCGCCGCAGTCGCGCTCGCGGTCCTCCGCCGCCACCGCTCACCTCCTCGCCCACGTGCTCACCGGGGCGACGGTCCGGAACGACCGGGCCGCCGTGTCTCCTCGCGGGCGGCAGCTCCGGACCGGACAACAGCCCCGCAGGGGCGGCTCGCGCCCCGGTGGGCCCGCTCGTGAGCTGTCCTCACTGACCAGTCTCCTCCCAGTCTCCTCCCGACCGGCCTTTTCGCCGACCGGGAGCCGTCGGAGCGCGGGTCCGGACGGCCCGGAGCGCCGGGCCCGCGAGGTCTTGGCACTCCGCGTGGCACAAGCGGCGGCCGCGTGGCACAAGCGACGGCTGGAGGGAACTCCCTCACGCGCGCTATCCCACCCCTGATGGTAAAAATATTACAAAAAGGTTTTTTTGTGAGTTTCATTGCAATATAAGACTTTTGGCCCTCCTTTTGTGTGCGGGTAACCGGGACCCTGGAACCCGAGGAGGACAGAGACCGGACGTGGAAGCGCCGTGAAGGCCGTGAAGGGAAAACGCGCGCACCGCGCGGTGCGCGATGCGCTGACACCCCCAGCGGCATCCCCGCCACGCACTCCGTCCCGAGTCCTTCCGAACCGCGCCCGCCTCAGTCCGCCCACCGGCGGCACGGCTGGACCCTCTCAAGAGGAGGTTACGGAATCCGTGCACACAGCAAACAGGGCATCTGACACGGCACCCCAGAGCACACCCGACCCGGTGACCGCCTTCGACGGCGCGACCATCGCGTCTCTCGTCGGGGACGCCGTCCTGGCCCCTTCCCTGCACAACGCACAGCCTTGGACATTCCGCTTCGACCCCAGGACGCGGACGTTCCGGATACGCGCCGATCTGACGCGCCAGCTCCCGGAGACCGACCCCGACCGAAGGGCCCTCCACCTCAGCTGTGCCGCCGCCGTCTTCAATCTGCGGGTCGCCGTCGTGCACGCGGGCTGGGAACCGGTCACCCGGCTGCTCCCCGACCCCTCGGACCCCGCGCTCATGGCGGAGATGGAGATCACCGGGCCTCGTGAGACGTACGACGAACTCGCCGAGCTCTACCCCGCCCTCCACCGCAGACACAGCAGCCGTGCCCCCTTCCGCGAGGAGCGGATCGAGGAACCGCTGCTCGACGTGCTGCGGCGGGCCGCGCTCCTCGAAGGCGCCCGGCTCGCCTTCCCCGACGAGTTCCACCGGCAGACCGTGGTCGACCTCGCCGGCGAGGCGGGTTTCCGCGACTTCCAGGACGCCGGGCACCGGGATGAGGCGGCCCACTGGACCGGTGAGCGCCCGCGCGAAGGGGAGGAGCCGCGCGGCGACGGCATCCCCGCGTACGCCTTCGGCCCGCGTCCGCGCGGCGGTGACGCCCTCGTACGGGACTTCGGTGCCACGCAAGACGATGCCACGCGCGAAACGGCCGTCTTCGAACACTCCCCGCAGCTCGCCCTTCTCGGCACCGCTCACGACCGGCCGGTGGACTGGCTCCGGGCCGGGCAGGCGATGGAACGCGTCCTCCTCGAAGCCACCCTCGACGGGCTCGCCACCTCGGTCGCCTCGCAGGCCCTGGAGTGGAGCGACCTGCGCTGGGCGGTACGCGATCCCGCGTCGGCGATGGGCCATGTGCATATGGTGATCCGGCTGGGATACGGCCCGGCGGGGCCGATGACCCGTCGCCGGTCGGTGGCCGACGTGCTGTCGATCGACTCCTTCGAGGAGTGACGGCACCCGCCACCGGAACGCGCCACCCCGTCGGCCCGCGCGACCCCACCGGGCCGCGAGGGGCCGTGTGCCCCCCCGCCGGACCACGGCCCCACCGGACCCCGGCCGCACAGTCGCGCCCGCACCCCACCGAACCGCGCCACACCGTAGGACCGCGGCACCGCACCGAACCGCGGCCGCTCAGCCGTGCTCGCACCCCATCCGCGGCGGAGCCGCGCTCGCCCTCCCGCTCTCTGTCACTTCGCGTCGGCGTAGCACTCCACCACCGCCGTCGTGAACGGAAACCGCACCGGCGTCTCCCCGAAGGCGATCCGTCCCGCCCGTTCCCCCGCCTCCCGGATCGCCTTCACCACCGTCTCCGCCTCCTCCGCCGGGCAGTGCACGATCACCTCGTCGTGCTGGAAGAAGACCAGCTCGGCCCGCATCCCCGCAGTCGCCTGTCGGAGCGCGGCGAGCAGCAGCAGCGCCCAGTCCGCTGCGCTGCCCTGCACGACGAAATTACGGGTGAACCGGCCGCGCGCCCGTGCGTCCGACGACGCGTACCCCGGAGTGAACCCGCCCGCCGCCGTATCACCGTCCGCCGTACGACCCTCCATCGCGCCACCGTCCGCCGGTGCGGGCCCCTCCTCCTGGGGGATGCCCGCCTCACCGTCGCCGTCCTCCGCCCCGGCGGCCCGTGGACTGGTGCGCCCCAGCCAGGTGCGTACGAGACGGCCTTCCTCGCCCGCCCGCGCCGCCTCGTCCACATACGCGACCGCGGCGGGGAACCTGCGCCGCAGCGCCGCCAGGTTCTTGAGGCCGTCACCCGAGGTCTGGCCGTAGACCGCGCCGAGCAGCGCCAGCTTGGCGTGCTCACGGTCGCCGGAGAAGGCCCGGTCGGACAGGACGGTGTACAGATCGCCCTCATGACCGGCCACCTCCATCAGACCGGGATCGCGGGAGATGGCGGCCAGCACCCGCGGCTCCATCTGGTCGGCGTCGGCGACCACCAGCCGCCAGCCCTCGTCGGCCACGACCGCGCGCCGGATCACCTTCGGTATCTGAAGGGCCCCGCCGCCGTTGGTGGTCCAGCGGCCCGAGACGGTACCGCCCGGCAGATAACCGGGACGGAAGCGCCCGTCCCGCACCCAGTCCTGGAGCCAGCTCCAGCCGTGCGCGACCCAGATCCGGTACAGCTTCTTGTACTGGATCAACGGCTTGACCGCCGGATGGTCGATCTCCTCCAGCTCCCAGCGCCGCGTCGACCGCACCCGGATCCCGGCTCCCGCGAACGCCTTCAGCACATCCGCGGGCAGATCCGGCCGCACCCGCCGCCCGAACGCCGCCGACACCTCGTCCGCCAGCTCCGCCAGCCGCCGTGGCTCGCCCCCGCCCGCATACCGCTCTCCCAGCAGCTCGTGCAGCACCTGCCGGTGGACATCCGCACGCCAGGGCAGCCCCGCGCGGTTCATCTCCGAGGCCACCAGCATCCCCGCCGACTCCGCGGCCGTCAGCAGCCGCATCCGCGCGGGGTGCTCGGCGGCCTCGTGCCGACGCAGCTGCTCCCCGTACACCTCCAGCAGCGACTCCAGCGGAACGGGCACGGGCTGCGGCTCGAACAGCGACGACTGCGATCCGGGCTCGGCAGCCCGCGGCGGAGGGTCGGGCGGCACCGGCCCCCGCCGCAGACGGGCCAGCGCCGCCGCGGCCGACCGGGGCTCCCCGAGCCGCCCTTCGTGCCCGAGCAGCAGCGACTCGGCGTCCTCGATGTCGTAACACCGCTCGACCCGGACACCGGCCGCCAGCAGCCGGGGATAGACCTCGGAGGTGGACCGCCACACCCACCGCTCCACATCCGGCCGCGACCGGACCGCCTCGACCAGATCGGGCTCCTCCCGCACGGGCCCGGCGGGCATCCCGTCGGAGCCGAGGGGGACGAGCCGCGCCCCGTCGCCCTCCGCCGCCGCCAGAGCCCACCGTCCACTCATGTCCCTGAGTGTGGCACCCAGGTCTGACAGCGGCCCTGACCTGCCACGATCCGGGTGTCGGGGCACGCGCCGATCACGGAGGCCACACCCCCGGAGCCCACACCCGTGGAGCCGACTCCGGAGCTGACCCGGTCGCCCAGTGGACCAGGGTGGCCCGGTCGCCCGCTGGGCCGGGTATTTGGTCCAGCGGTCCGGCCCGGCGAATCCGGCGGTCCCGGATGCCCGGTCCGGCGTGCCGGGCACCCGGTCCGGGCACCCGCACCCGGCCTCCCGCACCCGCACCCGCCTTCGGCCTCCCGCCTCCGGCCTCCGGCCTCCCGCCTCCGGCTTCCACTCAGTTCAGCTCGCGGATCACCCGTGCCGGATTCCCCACCGCCAGCACCCCCGCCGGCAGATCCTTGGTCACCACCGCCCCCGCGCCCACCACCGTGTTCTCGCCGATCGTCACCCCGGGGCAGACGATCACCCCGCCACCCAGCCAGACGTTGTCCCCGATGGTGATCGGCTCGCCCTTCTCCCACCCCGCGCGGCGACGCTCACTGTCGAGTTCATGGGTCGGCGTCAGCAGCTGCACATTCGGCCCGATCTGGACGTCCGAGCCGATCCTGATGGGCGCGGCGTCGGCGAAGACGGCGTTGAAGTTGACGAAGACCCGGTCGCCGATCGAGATCTGGGAGCCGTAGTCGCACTGGAACGGCGGCCGGATCCGTACCGCCTCACCCACCGCTCCCAGCAGCTCGGCCAGAATCGCCGCCCGCTCCTCGATGGGCGCGCCGCCGTTCCCGTTGTAGGCGGCGCACAGTTCGAAGCGGCGGACGGTGTCCGCCGCCAGTTCGGGATCATCCGGGATGTACCACTTGCCGGCCAGCATCCGGTCCTTCTGTTCGCCCACTCCGCAGCCCTCCCGCGTCCCGTCACTCGCATCAGCCTCTCTAGGATCATCTCCAACCGACCGGCGAAGCCAGGGCGAAGGGGGAACACGGGCATGGGGACGAGGGCTCTTGCGAGAGGTCTGATGCGGGGCGCTGTCCCGGTGGCGCTGGCCGTCGGAGTGCTCGGCGGCCTGCTGAGCGGCTGCTCCTCGGAGACCGAGCCGGAGCCGGACAAGGCGGCCTCCGCCGGGCAGACCGGGGGCGGGGAGGGGAGCGGGACCCCGAAGGCCGGAGACACGGCCGGCACCCCGGAGGCGAAGAACGCGGCCGAGCCTCCCGCCGCCGCGAAGGGCGGCTCCGTCGGTGGCAAGGGCACCCCCTGTGAGCTGCCCGTCACCTTCGACCTCGCCGCGGATTGGCGACCGGAAGCGGTCAAGGCCCAGGGCGAAGCGGCGCTGCCCGCCATGGGGCCGGTCCGCCTCGTCTGCGAGATCGACGCCAAACCGGCCGGGAACATCGGCTTCCTCCGCGTCTGGACGGGCGGCGCGAAGGGCGACGACCCGCGCAAGGCGCTCGAAGCCTTCCTCACCGCGTACGTCGAGTCCTCCGAGGACGTCGTCTACACCGGCGCCAAGGCGGGCGAGTACCAGGCCGCCGAGGTGACGTACGTCGAGAAGAACGAACTCCTCGACGAGAAGAAGAGGGCGCGGGCACTCGCCTTCACCACCCCGAAGGGGATCGTCCTCTTCGATCTCGGCGGCCTGGACTCCGCCGAGCACGATCAGATGCTTCCCGCGTACGCGCTGGCGAAGAAGTCCGTACGAGCGGTGTGAGCCCGGACGCCGACAGCCCGGAGGACGTCAGCCCGGACGCCGACAGCTCGGAGGACGTCAGCTCGGACGCCGACAGCTCGGACGCCGGCAGCACGGATGCCGACGGCCTGAACGCCGACAGCCCGAGGACGCCAGCCCCGGCGGAGCCGTGCGGACGGTTTGCGGCCACCCACGGACGAAAGCGATACCGACCCACCTGGGATGATCGGGCGAGGAGGTGACCCGATGACCACGGTGGACGACGCGCTGGCCGGTGCCTTGTACGTGGACGGCGACGCCTCCCTCGACGCCGCCGCGTCGCTGCTCGCCGCCCATCCCGGCGCGGACGCCGAACTCGATCGGCGCGGTGAGGAGTACCTCCGGCGGGCATGGGAGCGCGGCTGGCAGCCGGCCGACGTCGCCCGTCTCGTACGGCGGGACCTGGACCCCCACCATGTGCGCCTGGTCTCCGGCCTGATCCTGGCCGAGACGCGGCGGTACGAGGGGCTCCCGCCGCGCTGGTCGGCCCAGCTCGCCGAACTGGAGGCGCGGGCGGAGCCGGAGGCATCGAGGGGAACGGTCGCGTCCGGTCGGCGGGGGGACCGCTTCTCCCATGCCTCGGCCGTGCTGGAGCTGTACCGCGTACTGATCCGCCTCCCGGCGATCGAGCCGGTGGGCCCCGTGCCGGGCACGCCCTTCGCCGACGCGCCGGTGCACGAGCCCCGGACGCTGACCCGGATACGCGCCCTGCTCGCCAAGGCGGAGGCCACGGACTTCCCGGAAGAGGCCGAGGCCCTGACCGCCAAGGCCCAGGAGCTGGCGGCCCGCCACAGCCTGGACGAGTCGGCCCTCGCGGCACGGGCGGACCGTACCGCGTCGGCGGGCTCCGCCGTGCCCGCCGCCTGCCGTATCGGTGTCGACCCGCCGTACGAGACGTCGAAGGCGATCCTTCTCGACGCCGTCGCCTCCGCGAACCACTGCCGGGCCGTCTGGAACGAGAGCTTCGGCTTCTCGACCGTCGTCGGCTTCGCCCCCGACCTCGAGGCGGTCGAACTGCTCTACACCTCCCTGCTCGTCCAGGGCACGGCCGCCATGACCCGCGCCGAGGCGACCCAGCGCGCGGGTGGACGCAGGCGTACGAAGACCTTCCGCCAGTCCTTCCTGCTCTCCTACGCGGCCCGCCTGGGCGAACGCCTCACGGCGGCGGCGCGGACCGTCGCCGCCCCCGCCGATCTACTGCCCGTGCTCGCGACCAGGGAGATCGCCGTCACCTCGCGTACGGAGGAACTGTTCCCGCGTACCACCTCGACCCGCGTCCGGGGCGCGGGCGACGAGGCCGGCTGGGTGGAGGGGCGGGCGGCGGCGGACAGCGCCAGGGTCTCCGGGGACCGGCGCGCCGTGAACGCCCGGCCCGCGCGCCGGGAACGAGGCAGGGAACGAGGCAGGGAACGAGGAGGGCCGGCCGCGGACCACCGCTGATCCGCGTGTCGGCGTCCGCGACCGTCACTCCTTCTCGGCCGCCGGTGAGCGGTGCCGAGGCCGCCGAGACCGCACTGATGCGCGGGCGGATCCCCTCTGTGGCGGCCCCCCGCCCTCATACCGTCACGGAGTCCAGCGCGATCGTGCGGAACATCGCCGGCTCCTCGCCGGGCGTCAGGGCCGTGGGGCCGTAGATCCAGTCCATGAAGGCGTAGTCGTCGGTCCGGCGGGCGCGGAGCACGGCGTTGCGCTGCTCCCGTTTGATGCCGACGTGGTGCCACAGGTCACCCCAGGAGCGGGCGGTGAGGACCACCCGGCGGCAGTGCTCGGGGCGTACGGCCTCGTAGGCGGCCAGGGCCGTGTCCCAGTCGACGCCGGATCCGGTACCGGAGCGCCGGGGCCGCTGCGCGGCCACGTGCTCGGCGAGTACCCAGCCGTCCTCGATCGCCATCACAGCGCCCTGGGCCATGTACTGGAGGGGCGGATGGGCGGCGTCGCCGAGGAGGGCGATACGGCCGGTCACCCACTTCATGAGGGGGTCGCGGTCGAACATCCGCCACCACCGGTCCCGCCACATCAGCGGCAGCCCCCGCTGGACCTGGTCGCATGTGCCCTCGAAGGCGCGGTCGAGTTCGTCCGGGGTGCCCCAGTCGTCCTGGCCGGCGAGGGCCTTCGGCGACCGGAACACCGCGACCTGGTTGAGCATCGTGCCGCCGCGCAGCGGGTACCGGACGAAGTGGCAGTGCGGGCCGACGTACAGGACGACATCCCCCTCGGGTACGTCGTCCTCGTGTACCTCCTCGATGGGGACCGCGCCGCGATACGCGACGTAGGCCGAGTTCACGGGCTCGTCGTCGATGAGCAGTGCCCGTGCGACCGAGTGGAGCCCGTCCGCGGCGAGGACGACCTCGGCCTCGTCGTGGCGGCCGTCGGCCAGGGTGACGCGCGCGCCGCCCGGCAGGTTCTCGTATGCCACCGCCCGTGCCCCGGTGACCAGTTCCACGCCCGCCCGGCGGCAGGCGCGCAGCAGGACGCCGTGCAGGTCGCTGCGGTGCATCACCAGGTAGGGGAAGCCGTAACGGCGTTCCAGGTCCTTGAGGTCCACGCGGGTCAGGGTGCTTCCGTCCAGCGCGTCCTTCATCAGCATCTGCTCGGGGAGGACGCCGAGCCGGGCGGCCTCGTCCAGGAGTCCGTACGCGTGCAGGATCCGGGTGCAGTTCGGGGCGAGTTGCAGGCCCGCCCCGACCTCGCCGAACTCCGGTGCCTGCTCGTAGAGGCGGACGCGAAGGCCCTGCCGGGTGAGTGCCAGCGCGGCCGAGAGACCGCCGATCCCGCCGCCGATCACCAGGACGTCCGGACGGGGTGCGGCGGTGGCCGTGGCTGTGGTGTTCATGTCGTCGTCTCTGGTGTCCATGTCGTTTCTCTTCCGCTGTCCCTCGGCCTGTCCCGGCCTGTCGTCCGGGCTTCCTCCCGGCGCCGGCGCCGTACTCGTCGGGTCACAGCCACGGCGGCAGCCGCTCGGCCGGCAGACCGTCGGCCGTCGTCACCCCGGTGTACGGGCGGCCCGCCAGATACGCGGTGATCTCCGCGTCGTCGCCGTGGACGGTTGGCACGCCGTCGCCCCGCCTGGCGCGGATGTCGTCGCGGAGTGCGGTACGGAACTCCTCGGGCAGGTCGGCGAACCGGACACCGGTGCCGAGGTCGACGGCGTGCACCATGACCTCCCTCGCCCGCAGCCACGGCACCTCGGCGGCGGGCACGGTCCGCTGCTGGGCGGTGACCACCTCCGTCCGCCAGTGCGCCTCGGACAGGTCGGCCATCGCCTGGGCCAGCGCCGTGGCGGACTCCTCGAACCGGGCGGTCAGCAGGTCGGCGGGCAACCGCGCGCCCGACGCGATGTCCGCCAGCCGCTCCTCCGGCGAGCCGTACATCGGGGTGGGTTCGCCGGTGCGGGCCCAGCGCACCAGGTTGTGCAGGCCGCGGGCGTTGCCCGCCAGATGGGCCACGACATGCTTGCGGCTCCAGCCGGGCAGCGACGAGGGAGCCTCGTACGAGGTCTCGTCGAGGCCCGCCAGCGCCTCGCGGCACAGGTCCGTGCCTACGGCCGTCCAGGCCAGGGCCTGCCGGAGGGTTCTCGTCCCGGTCCTCATCGGGCCCCCTCGGCCACGACGCGGTTCTCCAGGCGGCCCAGCCCCTCGATCTCGGTGACCACGATGTCGCCCGGCCGGAGATACAGCTGCGGGTCCCTGGCGTGGCCCACACCGCCCGGGGTGCCGGTGGCGATGACGTCGCCGGGGTCGAGCCGGATCACGGTCGAGACGTAGCGGATGAGGTCGACCGGGTCGAAGAGCAGGTCGGCGGTGTTGTCCTGCTGCACGACCTGCCCGTTGACCTCGCAGCGGATGCCCAGCGCGGGGCGTGCGCCACCCACCTCGTCGGGGGTGACGAGGAAGGGGCCGAGCGGTGTGGTGGAGTCCCAGTTCTTGCCCTGGAGCCATTCACGGGTGCGGAACTGCCAGTCCCGGCAGGTGATGTCGTTGAGGACGGTGAAGCCCGCGATGGCGGCCTCGGCCCGGGTCTCGTCGGCGCGGCGGACCGGGCGGCCCACGACCACGGCGAGTTCGGCCTCCCAGTCGAACTGCTCCGTCTCCACCGGACGCCGGATGTCGTCGGCGGCGCCGATGAGCGTATCGGCGAACTTCGCGAAGAGCGTGGGGTGTTCCGGCAGGTCCCGGCCCATCTCCGTGATGTGCTGACGGTAGTTCAGTCCCACACAGACGATCTTGCCCGGCCGGGGGACCAGCGGGGCGAGATCGGTACCGGTGGCCGGGTACCGGCGTCCGTCTGCCGTCGCCGCGGTCTCAAGACCGCCCGGCGAGGCCAGTACGGCGCCCACGTCCGGCTGCCCCAGATCGACCAGGGAGTCGTCCTCGACGCGTACGGCCCTGGTGGCGCCGTCGCCGAGACGGAGGGTGGCGAGTTTCATGCGGGGGTCTCCTCGGTCAGGGTGCGGAAGAGTCGGAGTCGGGTGAAGATCGGGGCGTCGCTGAACTGGAACAGGTCCAGCGCGCCGGAGTCGGAGTCGGACGGCGAGGCGTCGGACCGGATCGACAGCGGCTGCCAGGACGGGACGACGAACAGGTCGCCGCGCCCCACCGACCAGGAGAAGTCGCCCACCGTGACCCGGCCGGAGCCGTCGAACACCTGGTAGACGGAGGAGCCCGTCTCCCGGCGCGGAGCCGTCTCGGTGCCGCTGCGGACGCGGTGGAACTGGGCGCGGATGGTCGGCAGGACGTCTTCGGCGGTCGCGGGGTCGGTGTAGCGCACCAGGGCGTGACCGGGCTCGACCGTACCGGGGTGACCGCGCCGCTCCAGTTCCAGCTGTCCGGCCAGCGCGGCGTCCGTGTCCTCCCAGCGGTAGCGCAGCAGCGGGGTGCCGGCGCCCCCCGCCCGGCGCTCGAACTGCGACACGGGTACGAGTCCCGGGTGACCCCACAGGAGTTCCGCGCGTGAGCGGTCGGGTGCCGTACGTTCCTCCGCCGACAGCGCGTCCCGTCCGAAGTCGAAGAACTGTGCCTCGATGTCGTACTGGAAGGGAATGTCCAGGCCGTCGATCCAGGCCATCGGCCGGTCGGCCGCGTTGTGGTGCGCGTGCCAGTTCAGCCCGGCCTGCGGCAGGAAGTCGCCGCGCCGCATCGGCACCGGATCGCCCTCCACCACCGTCCACACGCCCTCGCCCTCCACGACGAACCGGAAGGCGTTCTGGCTGTGCCGGTGCTCGGGCGCGTCCTCGCCGGGCATCAGGTACTGGATGGCCGCCCACAGCGTGGGGGTGGCGTACGGGCGGCCGCCCAGGCTCGGGTTGGCCAGCGCTATCGCCCGCCGCTCGCCGCCCCGGCCGACCGGCACCAGATCACCGGAGCGGCCCGCCAGATCGAGCAGCGTCCGCCACTCCCATCGGTGCGGTCGCGCCTTCGACATGGGGTGGCCGGGCATCAGATCCCCGATCCGGGTCCACAGCGGCACCAGCAGGGCCTTCTCGAAACCGCGGTAGAGATCCTCCAGCTCGGGGCTGACCGGTGGCTGGTCCGGCCCCTCCCGGGCGGTCAGGGAGACGGGGGAGACCACGTCGTCGTGTGTGCTCATACGGCGACGATGACGCAGATTCTCTGATCTGAGATAGTGGATTCTGGCTTGCAGAATTATGGGGGTAGTAGGAAGGGGCCGGTGTGCCTGTGCCATCCAAGCCGGTGAGGAATCCGCCGGCGTACGGCATCGCCAGCGTGGACCACGCCCTGCGACTGGCGGCGATCCTTCAGGTCGAGGGAGCGCTCACGGTGGCCGAGGCCGCCCGCAGGCTCGGTGTGGCCCGCTCCAGCGCCCACCGGCTGCTGTCCACCCTGGTCTACCGTGACTTCGCCGCGCAGAACGCGGACCGCAGCTATCGGGCCGGGCCCGTCCTGGAACTGGCCGGCACGGCGCGATCGGACGTCTCGGCCCTGCGCGCCGCCTCGCTCGACCCGCTGCGCGCCCTCGTCGACACCCTCGGCGAGACCGCGAATCTGAGCATCCGGACCGTCCGGACCGTCCGGTTCATCGCCTCGGTCGAATGCGACCGGGCGCTGCGGGTCGGCAGCCGCGAGGGCATGGTCTTCCCCGCGCACCAGGTCAGCGGCGGGCTCGTGATGCTCGCCGCGCTCACCGACGAGGCGCTGGGCGATCTGTACGCGAACGGGGTGTCCGACGGGGCCGAGGAGCTCCCCGACCTCATGGAGCTGCGGGCCACGCTCAGGGCCGTCCGGAAGTCGGGCATCGCCATCAACCTCGGGCGCTCCGAACAGGGCCTCGTCGCCGTCGGGCATGCCGTGACGGACGGGAGCGGGGCCACCGTCGCCGCCGTGTCCGTCTCCCTGCCGAGCGTGCGGTACTCGGCGGCCCGGATGCGGGAGATCGTGCCCGCGCTGGCGAGGGCCGCGGAGAGGATCTCCGAGGGAGCGGCACCTGCCCGCCCGTCTCGGTGAAGCCCCGCGCCCACTTCAGCGAGGCCCCCGTGCCCGTCTCGGTGAAGCCCCGCGCCCGCTTCAGCGAAGCCTCTGCGACCGCCTCAGTGAAGCACCGACCCCGCCTCCTCCACCGTCCGGCGCAGCACCTCGCTGATCCGGCGGAGGTCGGTCCGGTTCATCCGGCTGACCGGGACGGACACATTGAACGCCATCCGCAGGGCGCCGCCCTGCGCCGGGAGGGCGGCGGCGACCGAGGCGACGCCCTCCTCGCTCTCCTCGCTGCTGGTGGCGTACCCGAGCCTGCGCACCATCTCCACCTCGCTCTCCAGCTCGGAGCGGTGCCGGATGGAGTTGGGGGTCAGGCCCTCGAGTTCCTCCTCGGGGTACAGCCGGCGCAGCTCCTCCAGCGACAGCTGGGACAGCATCGACTTGCCGGTGGAGGTGCAGTGCGCGGGCATGGACCGGCCCAGGCGGGAGGCGACGCGTACCGCGCGGGGGCTCTCGATCGAGTCGATGAAGCGCACCGTGGTGCCTTCCAGGACGCCCAGGTGGACCGTCTCCGACAGCTCGGTGTTGAGCTGGTCCAGATAGGGGTGGAGGGCCTCGCGCACATCGAAGCGCTGGAGGATGGAGAGGGCCACGCCGGTCAGCGCCGCGCCGGGCACATACGCCTTCCCCCGCTCGGCCTGGCGGATGAAGCCCCGGTAATGAAGCATCGCCAGCAGCCGGTGCGCGGTGGAGGTGGCCACTCCCAGGTAGCTCGCGACATCGGTCAGCCGCAGCTCGCTGCGCTCCCCGAGGAGCAGCAGGATCTTGAGGGCGTTGTCCACCGACTCGATCGGGTACTGGGGCTCCGGACCGCTGACGGGTGCCGCCTTCGGCAGCGCCCTCGGTGCCCCCTCCGATGCCGCCTCCGGTACCGCCTCCTCCTCGTGTTTCTTCATAGCAGAAGGCTACGCCACCGGGAGGGGGCCTCAACCCCCTTTCGTTGACGCCCCGAGGAGTATTTGTTCTACTAGGCAGAGTCAGTATCTGCTGAAAAGAAATTAGCCGGAAAGGTCGCCATGACCGACCACGCCGAGATGTTCGACGACGTACGCCAGGGGATGATCCCCGCGTACATCTACAACGACGAAGCGGTCTTCGAACTGGAGAAGGAGCGGCTGTTCAGCCGGGCCTGGATGTTCGTGGGCCATGAGTCCGAGATACCGCAGCCGGGCGACTACGTCGTGCGGCGCGTGCTGGAGGACTCGTTCATCGTGACGCGGGACGAGAAGGGCGAGATCCACGCCCACTTCAACATGTGTCTGCACCGCGGTATGCAGGTGTGCCGGGCGGAGATGGGCAACGCCTCGCACTTCCGCTGCCCGTACCACGGTTGGTCCTACCGCAACGACGGCCGGATCGTGGGCCTGCCCTTCCACCAGGAGGCGTACGGCGGCGAGGCGGGTTTCCGGCGCAAGGGGCAGCGGCTGCTGCCCGCCCCGAGCCTCGACACCTACAACGGCCTGATCTTCATCAGCCTGGACCCCGCCGCCCCGCCCCTGCGCGACTTCCTGGGCGACTTCGCCTTCTACCTGGACTACTACACCCGGCAGAGCCCCAGCGGCATCGAGCTGCGCGGCCCCCAGCGGTGGCGGGTCAAGGCGAACTGGAAGATCGGTGCCGAGAACTTCGCCGGGGACATGTACCACACCCCCCAGACCCACACCAGCGTCGTGGAGATCGGGCTGTTCCGGGAGCCGAAGGCCGAGAAGCGCAAGGACGGCTGCACCTACTGGGCGGGCAACGGCGGCGGTACGACGTACAAACTGCCACCGGGAACGCTGGAGGACCGGCTGCGCTACGTCGGCTACCCCGACGAGATGATCGAGCGGATGAAGACCTCCTGGTCGGCCGACCAGCTCAGGGTGATCGGCGACGACGGCTTCATGATCTCGGCCGCCTCCGTGTTCCCCAATCTCAGCCTGGTGCACAACTGGCCCCGCGTGGCCGACAGCGAGGACGTCCTGCCGTTCATCTCCATCCGGCAGTGGCAGCCCGTCAGTGAGGACGAGACCGAGGTCCTGTCCTGGTTCGCGGTCGACGCCGAGGCCCCGCAGGAGTTCAAGGACCTGTCCTACAAGGCGTATCTGATGTGCTTCGGCTCGACGGGCATGTTCGAGCAGGACGACGTGGAGAACTGGGTCTCGCTGACCAACACCGCGGCCGGCTCGATGGCCCGCAGGCTCCTGCTCAACAGCCGTATGGGCGTCCTCGAGGACGGCACCGAGGTGGTTCCCGCGCTGACACCCGAGCAGTTCGCCGGGCCGGGAGTCGCCCGCACCGGATACGGCGAGTACAACCAGCGCGAGCTGCTCAACCGGTGGGCCGACCACCTGAGCGAACCGGCCGAGGCGGCGGCGGCCGTCGCGGTCGGGGGCCCCGCCCCCGCGCCGGCCGGGCCCGACAGTCACCCGGTCGCCAAGGAGGCATGACGATGACGACCACGCAGTCAAGAACGTACCGGGACACCACCCCCGCCGCCGCGCACGCGGACACCCACTCCGCCCGGTCCGTCCTGGGCGCCGGGGCGTCCCGTCTCCAGCGCACCGGCCGCACGATCCCCTTCGGGGACGCCCGCCATCTGCTGGCCCACCAGTGGCTGGTCGACGAGGCGTACACCCTCGACGCGCAGGACTACGAGGAGTGGCTCGGGCTGCTCACCGACGACATCCACTACCTGATGCCCGTCCGGGTGACCACCGCGCTGGGCTCGGGCTTCGACACGGCGCCCGGCATGGCGCACTTCGACGAGGACAAGTACTCGCTGTCGCGGCGGGTGGCGCGGTTCCGGACCGAGCACGCCTGGACCGAGGACCCGCCGTCCCGGCTGCGCCACCATGTGACCAACGTGCGCACCTTCGCCACCGACGACGAGGACCATCTCGTCGTGGACTCCGGGATACTGCTCTACCGCAGCCGGGGCGATGTCCGGGAGGCCGCCCAGGTCTCCGCCGGCCGTGAGGATCTGCTGCGGCGCACCGCCGACGGCTGGCAGCTGGCCCGCCGGACCATCCTCGTGGACGACTCCGTGATCCGGATGCAGAATCTGGCGATCTTCCTATGAGGCTGCACTGGAGCGGCGAAGAGGAGGACGCGCGCGCCGCGCGGCGGGCGGCGGCCCAGCGGGCCGAGCTGGTGGCCCGCACCACCGGCGAATCCCTCACCCTCGGCAACGAGTTCTCCGAGGTCAGGGTGAGCCTGGTCGAGACCCGCAACGGATCCCGGCTGCTGATCGAGTCCACCCGCTCCGGACAGTGGGTCGCCCTGTGCCCGCTGGAACTGGAGGCCATCACCTGGCAGAACACGGCCACGTTCTCGGCGATGATCGGCACCCCCTTCGGGCCGATGGTGACGGAGACGGAGGAGGCGCCGTGAGCGGCTGGGTCGAGGGCAAACGCGCCCTCGTCGTCGGCGCCGGCTCGGGGATCGGCCGTGCCGTCGTGGACGCGTTCCGCGCCGAGGGCGCCCGGGTCGCGGCGCTGGAACTCGACCCGGCCAAATGCCGGGCCCTGCGCGAGGCCGCGCCCGATGTGCCGGTCACCGAGGGCGACGCCACCACGCGGGACGCCAATGAGCGGGCGGTGGCCCGAGCGGTCTCGGAGTTCGGAGGACTGGACGTCCTCATCAACTGCGTCGGCGTCTTCGACTACTACCAGGGCGTGACGGAACTCGACGCGGAGATCATCGACACGGCGTTCACCGAGATGTTCGCCGTCAACGTCAAGACCCATCTGCACTCCGTCAAGGCCGCCCTGCCCGCCCTGCGGGCCTCCCGGGGATCGGTGATCCTCACCGAGTCGACCTCCGGCTACTTCCCCGGCCGGGGCGGCGTCCTGTACGTGGCGTCGAAGTTCGCCGTACGCGGACTGGTCACCGCCCTCGCCCATGAACTCGCCCCCGACATCAGGGTCAACGGCGTCGCACCGGGCGGCACCCTCAACACCGACCTGCGCGGCCTGGACAGCCTCGGCCTGGGCGCCCGCAGCCTCGGTGACACACCCGGCCGCGCCGGGGAACTGGCCGACCGGGTCCCCCTCAAGGTGGCCCTCTCCGGCACCGATCACGCCTGGAGCTATGTGTTCCTCGCCTCCGACCGGGCCCGCGGCATCACCGGCGGAGCCGTCCATCCGGACGGCGGCATCGGCGTCAAGTCCTGAACCCCCTCACCACCCCAGCACGGAAAGGAGCCGGATCATGCCTGTACTCAAAGCGGACTACGGCATGTGCCAGGGATACGCGAACTGCGTGGTCGCGGCCCCCGACACCTACGACATCGACGACGACGGCGTGGTCGTCCTGCTCAAGGACACGGTCGACGCACAGGACCTGCCCCGGATCCGGGAGGCGGCACGAAGCTGCCCGGTGTCGGTGCTGACGATCGAGGACGCATGAGCGGCACCGTGGTCGTCGTCGGAGCCTCGGTGGCCGGTGTCCGCGCCGCCCAGGCGCTGCGCGGCGAAGGGTACGAAGGACAGATCGTCCTCGTCGGAGCCGAGCCCGAACTGCCCTACGACAAGCCCCCGCTGACCAAGCAACTGCTCTCCGGCACCTGGGACACCGACCGGATCACCCTGCTCACGGAGTCCGAGGCGGCGACCCTCGGCATCCGGCTCAGGCTCGGGGTCGCCGCCCGGCGCCTCGACCCGGAGAACCGCCGGGTCCTGCTCGCCGACGGCAGCAGCCTCGACTACGACACCTGCCTCATCGCCACAGGCGCCGCCGCCAGGCCATCGCCCTGGCCGGTCGCCTCCGGTGTGCACGTCGTGCGGGGTCTCGGCGACAGCCGCGCCCTGCGCGCCGAACTGCGGCGCGGTGGCCCGGTGGTGGTCGTGGGGGCCGGCTTCATCGGCGCCGAGGTGGCCTCCACCGCGCTCCGGTACGGATGCGCCGTCACCCTCGTCGACCCCCAGCCGATCCCCATGAGCCGCCTCCTCGGCCCGGGGGTGGGCCGCTACTTCAACGAGCTGCATTCGCGCCATGGGGTCACCACCCGATTCGGAACCGGCGTACGGGCCGTCCACGGCGAGGCCGGCGACCTGCGTGTGGAGCTGACCGACGGCGCCACCCTCGCTGCGGCGACCGTGGTCGTCGGCATCGGCGCCGTACCGAACGACGGATGGCTGGCCTCCTCCGGACTGGCGCTGGACGACGGGGTGGTCTGCGACCAGTACGGCCGTGCGGGCGGCAGACCGGACGTCTTCGCCGCCGGGGACGTGGCCCGGTGGTTCAGCCCGCGACACCAGGAGCACATACGGGTGGAGCACTGGACCAGCGCCGTCGACCAGGCCGTCTGCGCCGCCCACAACATCACCCACCCCGATTCCCCGCGCACCGACTCCGCCCCGGAGTACGTCTGGAGCGACCAGTACGACTGGAAGATCCAGATCGTGGGCGCCCCGGCACGGGCGGTGGGGCACCACCTGATCGGCACGCTGTCCGGCGCCGACGCCCGGGGTGCCGCGATCTACCACGACACGGCCGGTGACCTGTGCGGCGCGGTGACCGTCAACTGGCCCCGCGCCCTGGTCGAATGCCGCCGCCTCGCCGCCGTCGGCACGCGCGCGGAAGTCGCCCTGGACCGCCTGCGCGCACTCGCGGCCGGAACCGCGTCCGCGGCCGGATCCGCGTCCGCGGCCGGGTCCACGTCCGCCGCCGGAACCGCGTCCGCCGCCGTGAGCGGGTCCGTCCCCGGAGCGACATCCGCCACCGGTACCGCCTCCCCCGCCGGTACCGCCTCCCCCGCCGGAGCGGTGACATGACCCCCCGGCCCCACGCCGAGCTGCGGCGGCTGGTCTCCGACGCGTGCCGGGTGCTCGCCGTGCGAGGACTCGCGGACGGCATCCTGGGCCATGTCAGCCTCCGTGTCGGCGGCGACGCGCTGCTCGTCCGCTGCCGCGGCCCGCGGGAACGCGGCCTGCTCCATACGACGCCGGACGACATCCACCTCGTGGATCTGGAGGGCGCACCGGCCGGACCCGGGGAGCTGGACGGCGGATGGGCTCCGCCGAACGAGCTTCCCCTGCACACCGAGGTCCTGCGTCGGCGGCCCGATGTCGAGGCGGTGGTGCACGTCCACCCCCCGGCCGTCGTCGCCGCCGACCTCGCCGGTCTGGCCATCCGCCCGATCGTCGGGGCGTACGACATTCCGGGCACCCGGACGGCTCTGCTGGGGGTGCCGGTCTACCCCCGCGGGGTGCTGGTCCGGGACCGCCGGCTCGCCGGGGAGATGACCGAGGCGCTGGGGGACCGGCCCGCCGTGATCCTGCGCGCCCACGGTCTCACCAGCACCGGCGCCAGTGTGCAGGAGGCCGTGCTGCGGGCCGTCTCCATCGACGGCATCGCGCGGCTCTCCCTGGACATCGTCAAGGCCGGCGGCACCCTGACCGATCTCCCGGGGGACGATCTGGCCGAACTGCCCGACCTGGGAGACACCTTCAACCTGGCGACGGCCTGGCGGCACGAGATCAGCCGCTGCCCGTCCGCCCCACACCCATAAGGAGCCTCATGACCATCACGCTCAACCACACCATCGTGGCCTGCCGCGACAAGCGAGAGTCGGCGGAGTTCCTCGCCACCATCCTCGGCCTCACCGCATCGGATCAGTGGGGCCCCTTCATCTCCGTCGTCGTCCCCCCGGTGGCGCTCGACTTCATCGACGTCACCGACTACCAGGCCGCCACCTCCGACACCGTCCAGCCCCAGCACTACGCCTTCCTCATGGACGAGGAGGAGTTCGACGGAGCCTTCGACCGCATCAAGGCGGCGGGCGTCGAGTACTTCGCGGACCAGTTCCTGGAGGAGGCCGGCCAGATCAACCACCACTACGGCGGGCGCGGTGTCTACTTCCGTGACCCCAGCGGGCACATCATCGAGTGCCTCACCCAGCCCTACAGCGGGACTCCGCACGGCGCGGAGAAGGGACGGTGGACCGGGGCGCTCGACCAGGCGTCCGGGGCCCCGGACCCGCAGTAGTCCGGCGAACCGGAGGCCGGGCAGGAGCCGCCGCACGGCGGGTCCTGCCCGGCCTCTGCCGTGCCCGCCTCGTCCTGCCTCGTCCTGCCTCGCCCCCTTCCCGCCCTGCCCCTTCCCGCCCTGCCCCTTCCCGGCCCGTCTCGCCCCGGCCGGACCACGAGGCCATGGAGCTTCCCTACGTTGCGACGGCGGCGGCGGGGTGACAGCGCGGCCCCTCGGGTCCGGGGGTGTCCCCGCGGACCGGGAGAACGGCGGAGGCGGCGCCCGCGACCCGGACCCGTCCCGGAGGAGGGGTCCGGCTCACCGAGGCGCCGCCGATTCGGAGCGGGGCGGCCGGATCGGCCGCAGTACGTGACCCGTGAAACGCCTGTGGAGCCCGCGTAAGACCCGGCAAGCCGGGCAGTGGGTGATGAAGCAGGAACCACCCGAAGGCCGCCGCTTGACAACGGCGGCCAGGCGGGAATCTCCCGGCCTCAGCCGGGAGAGACGTCAATCGGTGCTCTGCCGGACGGGAGTACGGGGGGCGGTGGCGGCCGGTTCGGCGACCGTGCCGTGCAGATCGCGCCGCGTGCCCTCCCGCGCGAACGGGATGACCAGCAGGCCGAGCAGGAAGCCGCCCGCGGTCAGCAGCGCGACCGGCGCGTACCCGTGCTGTTCGGAGAGCGCGACCGCGATGAGGGGGATGACCCCGCCACCCAGCGTGCCGCCGACCTGGTAGGCGAGGGACGACCCGGTGTAGCGGTGCTCGGTGTCGAACATCTCGGAGATGAACGCGGCCACGGGCCCGTAGACCAGCGCCTGGACCACCGCGAGGCCGAGGATGTACCCGGTGAACAGCAGTACGGACGAGCCGGACGAGATCATCCAGAAGACGGGGAAGGCCGCGACCAGCCCCAGTGCGGCACCGGTCAGCAGGATCTTGCGCCTGCCGACCCGGTCGGAGAGATGGGAACAGAGGGGAATGAGACCGACCTGGAGGATCGCCCCGACCGACAGCGCGGTGAGCGCGCCCGATCGGCTGTGGCCGCCGTCCGTCGTCGCCAGGGTGAGGCCGTAGGAGGTCAGCAGCCCGGTGTTGGCCGAGGCGCTCAGGGTGCCGAAGATGCAGATCAGCACCGCGCGCCAGTGCCGGGTCAGCACATTGCGGAGCGGGGCCGCCGCGTTCTTGCGTGCCTCGCCCGTGGCCTGCAGCTCGGCGAACAGCGGCGATTCGATCATCCGCATCCGGATGACCAGGCCGATCACGGTGAGCACCGTGCCGATCAGGAAGGGGATACGCCAGCCCCAGGCGAGGAAGTCCTCCTCCGGCATCAGCCCGAACAGCGCGAGCATCGCGGAGGCGAGCACCGAGCCGCTCGGCGCTCCCATGTTGACGAACGAGGCGACGAAGCCGCGCCGCTCTCCGGGTGCCGTCTCGACACTGATGGAGACGGATCCGCCCCAGTCGCCGCCGACCGCGAGGCCCTGGACGATCCGGATCGCGACGAGCAGGACGGGTGCCCACAGGCCGATGGTCGAGTAGGCGGGAAGGACGCCGATCAGGCCCGTGGCCGCCCCGGTGATCCCGAGGGTGACCAGCAGAATGCGGCGGCGGCCGTAGCGGTCCCCGAGCAGGCCGAAGATGACGCCGCCGAGGGGGCGCGCCAGATAGCCCGCGAGCAGGGTGGCGAAGGCCAGGATGGTCCCGGTGCCCGAGTCGACGGGACCGAAGAAGATCTTTCCGAAGACGAGGGCGGCGGCGGCCGTGTAGATCAGGAAGTCGTAGTACTCGATCGTCGTGCCGAAGTAGCTGGACAGCATCACCGTGCGCACGTCGGACTTGCGAGGCAATGCCCGAGGGCTCTGCTCGGTCATGGGGTCTCCAAAGGGAATGCGCGGCCGGGCGCGCCGAAGGCGTACAGGGAGGGTGGTGCCCTTCGCTGTTCCGTCCAGGGGCGAATCGCGGCGACGCGTAGGGGAGGGGTCTCTCCGCGGACGGCCCCCGGTGGAAGGTTGATTCCTTCTCGTCGCGCGATCGAGGCCGTCGTCTCTGCTTTCTTCACTCTCTTCTCTGTTCTACAGAGTCGCGCTCTGGAGTTGTTTACCTCACACCCCAGCACCCGTCAACAGGTTCGCCTGATGCTTGACCAACTCGACAAACCGGGTGCAAGGTTTCCTGTGCAGCAGAAGTCTATTCTGTTATGTAGAAATAACTACCTCGGTGCACTCGCTCGGCACCGGACCGGACCGCGCCGGACCGGTCCGGACCGCCGGAGGAGAATCCATGGAACAGTCGAGAGCGAAGGGAATCGGGTTCATGAAAGATCTGACGGAGGCCGTTCACCTGCGCATGCTGGGCGCGGGCCAGAACTGGATGGATGTCACCAGCCTCGCGGCGGTGGGCATGGCCGGTTACTACAGCCCGTTCCCGCCCGGTTCCACGGCGGCGGCCATCACGGGCAACCCCGGCGAGATGTGCATGAAGGCTCCGCAGCTCGTCGCGGACGGCGAGTACGACATGGCGGTGACCACACCGCTGTGGTACGTGCGGATGGCGATCGAAGGGCGCGGACCGTTCACCGAGCCCCTGCCCCTGAGCGTCGTGGCGGTGTTCCCGCACGACGACCGGCTGGCGTTCGCCGTTCGCCGGGAGACTGGACTGACGAGCCTGAACGACATCCGTGAACAGAAGTACCCGCTGCGGCTGTCCATGCCGACTCCGGAGATGCACCACCCGGCGGGCTGGGTGATCGACGAGATCCTGGGCCGGTACGGGATCACCCGCGACGACATCGAGAGCTGGGGCGGCGAGATCCTCCACGACCGCCCCCAGGCGATGAACTCGGCCACGGAACCGCCGGTCGATCCCACCTTCGACGCGGTCTTCGACGAGGCGTTCATGACCCGGCGCTGGCGGCGCATCGCGGAAGCACACGACCTGCGATTCCTGCCGGTCGACGACGAGGTGCTGGCGCACTGCGAGACGCTGGGCATGGAACGCGGCGTCATCGAGCGGGGCCGGCAGCGCGGGGTCGACGACGATGTGCCCACGGTCGACTTCAGCGGCTGGGCGCTCATCTGCCGGTCCGACCTGCACGAACGGATCGCCTACATCACCGCGTCCGCACTCGACGCCAAGTCGGCCGAGATCTCCGCACGCTTCACCGGCGACTTCGCCGCCATGACGCAGCCGCTCGACCTCTCCCTGCTGACCGACACCGACCTGCCGATCCACCCCGGTGCGCAGGCGTACTACGACGAGCGCCGCGAGTCGCTCGCGCGGACCGGCGAGGAGCGCTAGGCCATGCCGGAGGAGACGAGCCGTCAGGACACCCTCGTACTGAGCCGTGCGGACGTCGAGGACCTCCTCGACCTGCGCCAGGCGATGCGGGTGACCGAGGACGCCCTGCGCGAACAGGCCGCGGGGCTGGTGGTGGCACAGGCGCCGACGCACCTCGACGTCGGCGCCGGGGCGCTGCGCGTCGTCAGCGGCGCGCTGACCGGGTCCGGACACATGGGTCTGCGGGCCTCCGGAGCACAGGCCCTCGCCTCGGACGACGGAGCCGCCCTGCTCTTCGACTCCGGGACGGGCGCGTTGCTGAGCGTCCTCGCCTACCCCTTCGCACGGCTGCGGACAGCGGCCATGTTCGGCCTCGCGACCGATGTGCTCGCCCCAACGGGCGCCCGGCGCCTGGCGATGGTGGGGACCGGCCGGAACGCCCTGGGCCTCATCCAGGCGGCCTCCCTGGTCCGCGAGATCGAGCACGTCAGCGTCTACGGCCGCGACGAGCAGCGCCGCGCCCGGTTCGCCGCGGCGGTCACCGACGAGCTGGGCATCACCGCCGAGACCTCGGAGTCCCTCCAGGGCGCGACCAGGGACGCCGAGATCGTCTTCGTCTCGACGAACAGCAAGCGGCCCGTCCTGCACCACGGCGACATCGCCCGCGGCGCGTTCGTGGCCGGCATGGGCACGCCCTGCGAATTCGGGGAGGACCTCTATCTCGGCGCCGACCAGGTCGTCGTCACCGCGGTGGAACACGAGCGGCACTTCGCCGACGTATGGCGCGACGGCTCGGTACGCAGCACCTTGGCGGACCTGGACGACACCGGCAAGCTCCGCTGGAACGCCGTGCTGGAACTCGGCACGATCATCGCCGACAAACGCCACTGCGAAGGCACCACGGTGTTCCGGGAGTCCTCCGGCGGCTACGGCGACATCGCCTTCGCCGCGTGGGTGTACGCCAAGGCCCGCGAGACGGGGCGCGGTACGGAGGTGGCGTTCACGTAGGGCGGGCCGGCGGACGGGATCAGGGAGGCTCGCCGTACCGGTCCGGGTGGCGCTCGATGACCGCGGTCGAGGCCCCTTCCGCGACCACGGCGGTCGTCGTCATGCCGGAGACCTCCGGTCCGCCCGCACCGCGGCCGGCCACTCCCCGGCCGCGGTCCGGCTGAACCGGCGGTGGTCCGGTTGAACCGGCGGTGGTCCGGTTGAACCGGCGGCGGACGGCGGCGGCGCGTTCGACCCGGCGGACGTTCTGTCCACTGCCCGGCGCGCCCGCCACGTCACCGCCCGCCGGCACCGCCCGCCGTCACCACCGTGGAAGGTTCACTCCCCGGCGCGCGCCAACTCCTCGCCCAGCGCGGCCGCCAGAGGGTCGGACCGCAGATAGTTCGCCGCCAGGTGGAAGTCGAACGCGTGGATGCTGTCGTGGTGGTCCGCCGACACCCCGCTGAAGGCGCGGGCGACCCCGCCCTTCGGGAGGGCGACCAGGTCACCCACATCCGCGATGTTCACCCAGCGCCGCACGGAAGGCGGGCGCGCCCCCGACTCCCGTACCGGCGAGGGAAGCAGACGGGGAAAGACGGCGTGCGGAAGCGCCAGGGGGGAGCCGAGGGTGATCAGCAGATCCACCGGCTCCCCCTCGTGCGCCCACAGGGCCTCGTACGCGACGACCGACCCCAGCGAGTGCGCGATCACGACGCGCGGAGCGTGCTCGGTCAGCGCCAGGGAGACCGCGGAACGGGCCTCCACGCGCGGACGGTCCTCCGGCCCCCGCAGATAGACGGCCACCTCGGTGAAGAAACGGGCGACGAACGCCTCCACCAACGCCGGCGCGAGCCGATCCCGTGCCGCCACCCAGGCGAGGGCCTGCCGGAGCGGCCAGGTGGTGTAGCCCATGGGGACCTCCTCGGGCAGCTCCTGCTCGGTCAGCCAGGCGCGTACCCACTCCTCGGCGTCCGGGCTCAATTCCTCCAGCGTCGGCGCATCGCCGGGGCTCTGCTCGCCCGGCTCGCGCAGCAGATCCGCGTAGTAGGCGACGGCGACATCGCACCGCGCCACCGACGGCCCGAAGGGGCCACGCCCCAGGTGCCGTCGCCAGATGGCGGCCAGCTCCGCACGCGCCTGCGCGGCGGTCGCGCCCGCCCGGTGATTCCCCACCCCGTGTACGCCCAGAATGCGCATCCCGATCTCCTCCCCGATCCCCAACAGTGCTTTCGCACCGCTATGTTGGGCGCTGTCGCACCTGTCCTGGCCGATCCGCCCAGCCGCCCGAAGAAGGAGAACGATGCGCGAGGTATCCCGGTTCCGGCTGATGGACGGCAGCGTCGTGAACATGCAAGTGGACGCGGACGACGCCCTCGACGTCGGATTCAGGGACCACCGGGGTCATTACGAGTCGAGGACGACGCTCGGCGCGGCGACCCGGTCCATCGGGATGGCGGTCTCCGAGGTGGTGCACAATCTGATCAATCCGAGCGGTCCGCGGCGGCCGACGGAGCTGGTGATCGAGTTCAACGTGCGCCTCGACGCGGAGACCGGCGCGACGATCGTCAAGAACGTCGAGGACGGGCACTTCCATATCAAGGCCACGTGGGACGGGAACTGAGGGACGGCTCCGCCCGTATGACCAGCGGTCCCACATTTCCGTTCACGCCACCGGTCACACAGCCGGCCGAACCCCCGCTCGCGGCCGGGGCCGTGCCCCAGGCCGCCGCCCCGGCCACGGACCACGCGGTGGTCGTCGCCGTCGGCTCCTTTCGACACGGTACGTCGGCCACCAGCACGTCCGGTATGTCGACAAACGGCGCAACGACAAACGGCGCAACGGCCGACGGCGCAACGGCCGACGGCACAACAGCAGGCAGCGCAACGGCCAACGGCACCGGCGCAACCGACGGAACCCACCCGCCCCACCCACCCCACCCGACAGCGGAGGCCGACGAGTTCGAGGAAACACCGCTCGTCGGCGCCACCGGCTTCCCGGAACTGGACTTCGCCCATGAGCGGGGCACGGCGGTCGGCGACTCCCTCACCGCGCTCGGCTACCGGCTGCACGGCGGCGCGGTCCTCACCGACCCCACCCTCGCCCTGGCCCGTACCTCCCTCGACGACGCCGTACGACGCACGCCCGCCGACGGCGGACTGGTGGTCCATCTCATCAGCCACGGCCACACCGACCCCTCCGGATCCCTCCGTATCGCGCTGGCGGACAGCGGCCCGGACGGCGGGCTCGACGTCGAGTCCTGGCTGCGCGACCTGGAGCGCGAGGAGCGACCGGCGGCGCTCATCATGCTGGACGTCTGCCATGCGGGAGCCGCCGTCCGCTGGCAGTGGAACAACTGGTCCATGCGGCTGCGGGCCGAGGCGCGGAGCGCGCGTGCCCGCCGGGCCTGGGTGCTCGCGGCGGCGGCCCCGGAGGAGAAGGCGTTCAACGGCCGCTTCAGCGAGGCCGTCGCCTCGGTGCTGAAACGCCTGCACGCCGACGGACTGGAGACGGACTCCTCGCTGGAGTACGTGCCCGTCTCCCACGTGGCCAGGGAGATACGGACCACGCTCGACCGGCTCTGGCGCGACGCGAAGGGAGTGCCGCAGCATCTGGACAGCACCCCGCTCGCGCTGGGGGAGGAGCCCGCGCTCCGGCTGTTCCGCAACCCCCGCTTCGCTCCCACCCCGCTCGCGCGGCTGCGGCTGGGCGCGGAGGACTCCTTGCGCGGCTTCCTCGCCGAACTCGACCCGGTCCTCGACGCGTACCACTACATCACCCGCGCGTTCGGCGCTCGGGACGACTCCGTCGGCAGTTGTCTGTTCAGCGGGCGGACCGCCGAACTGGACGTACTCACGCCGTGGTTGAACAGCGCCTCGCCCTCCCCTTCCCTGGTCGTGGTCACCGGCGGCCCCGGCACCGGGAAGTCCGCGCTCCTCGGCCTGCTCGTCTGCGCCGCACAACCCCGGCTGCGGTCGGCCCTGCTGCAACGGCTGCCTCCGGTGCGGTTGCCGGGACGGGCGACCGCCTTCGCCGCCGTGCACGCGCGCGGACGCGACGCCGTACAGCTCGCGGCGTCGATCGGGCGGCAACTGAAACTGCCGGAAACGGCGGCCGGGTGGACACCGGTCCGTCTGGTCGAGGCGCTGCGCCGACGGGCGGACCGGGGCCATCCGGTGGTCACCGTCGTCGTGGACGCCCTGGACGAGGCGGTGAGCCCCGCGGACGTCGTGGACCTGCTGCTGTTGCCGCTCTCCCGAACCGGGGGGAAGAAGGGCGGGCGTCCCGTCTGCCGCCTCCTGATCGGTACCCGTACCGTCGACGACGCCTCGGCCGTGGTGGACGGCGCCCGGCGGCACGGGCTCCTCCTCGACCTGGACGAGGCGGACCAGACCGTCCTGCGGGATGACGTGGCCGGGTTCGTACGGCGACATCTGGAGCTGTCTCCGCTGTACGACTCCGGGGCACAGGAGCCGCTGCGCGAGCGCCTCAGCGGCGAACTGGCGGCGGCGCTGGTCCCGGACGACGCGGATGCGGGAACGGATACGGGCACCGCAGGTACGGGTACGGGCGCGACCCAAACGGGCGGCACGGATACGGGCACGGGAAGGGACGCGGACACCGGCACCGGCACGGGAACGAGAACGAGAACGGGGGCGGATACGGGCACCACCCACGCGAACCGCCCCGGCCCGTATCTGCTGGCCCGCCTCTACCTCCACCAACTGCTCGACGCGGAGTACGCGATCGGCCTCTCCGGCATCGACGAGGTGATCAGCCGCGCACCCCGCACGATCGCCGACATGCTCGAACTGGACCTGGCCCGCATCGGCGATCCCTGGGCCCGCCCCCTCCTGGTCGCCATCGCCCATGCCAAGCACCCCGGAATCCCGGCGTCCCTCGCCCGTGTCATCGCGCCCGCGATGAACGGCGCGCCCGTCGCGGCCGGATCCGAGCCGAACGGCGTCCTCCCGGCAGCGTCCATCCCGGACGCCGCCGAGACCCTGGAACGGGTCGGGTTCTATCTGCGCCGTACCGCCGACCCGGAGGGGCCGACCCTCTACCGGCTCTTCCATCAGGAACTCGTCGACCACTTAAGGGTGTTGCCCGCCGCCGACGGCCGGAGCACGGCAGGCGGGGAGGTCGCGCACACTGTTCTGCGCACGCTGCTCTCACCGCTCCGCCGCGATCCCGAAGGGCCGGTCCAGTGGGGGCTCGCCCTGCCGTACCAGGCACGGCACGCGCTGGAGCACGCACGGGACGCCCGGCGGGCCGACGCCCTCGTCGCCGACCCCGAGTTCCTCATCCACACCGGCCCGCCCGCCGCCGCCCTGGACGATCTGAGCGATGAGGCCGCGCGGGAACTGGCCGCCGTCTACCGGATGTCGGGGGACCGCCACCGCGCGGCCGACCCGGTCGCCCGCCGTTCCGTCCTCGCGCTGGACGCGATGCGTTCGGGCCGGAGCGGCCTGGCCGCGCTGCTCGTCGGCGGCACGCGGGACATGGCCGACGGCACGGGCGGGAGTGTCGGCGGTACGGGCGACGGTACGGGCGGTCTCGGCGGGTGGTCCCCGCTGTGGGCGTCCGGTTCGGCCGGTGAGGAGGCCCCCGTAGCCCTGCTGAGAGGAGCCCCCGGCGCCGCCCGGTTCGTGACGATCGCGGTGCACGAGGGGCGGGCGATGGTGCTGGCCTCGGGGGTGGGATGGACCAGGACCTGGGACCTGGCGACGGCTCAGCAGATCTTTCTCGGCCGTTGGACGAGGATGCTGCGGCGGCGCGCCACCTTCCAACTGGCCGCAGACACACATGAGGAGGTGCTGCCGCCTCATGTCTCGCGGTTGCAGGGCCGGTTCCGAATCGGCCGGGGGACCTTCACGTTCTACCGGCCCGACGGCTCGAAGGTCCGGTTCTCCGGTGATTCCACGGGCGAACTGGCCATCGTGGACAACCGCGTGGGGGTGACGCCCGTGCACGGCGCGAGCACGCCCAGCTCCGAACCGCCCAGCTCCGAACCGGACGGCACCGAACCGGACGGCACCGGATCAGACGGCACCCAGACGGACGACGCCGCCCCGCACAGCGCCGACCCCACCAACCCAGCCGACGCGACGGTCCTCCCAGGCTTCCTGACAGCGGCCGCCGAGCAGAACGGCGAACCGCTGCTCGCCATCGCCCTCGACTCCGGCGAGATCCGGCTGCTGGACCTGGCCGGGCCACGACTCCTGCTGCCACCACGGCTGGCCTCCGACGGCGCCATGCACTCCCTCGCCCTGTACGCCACCGGGGAGGACCGGGCCGTGGTGCTCGCGGCCACCACGGCGGGGCCCGTGACTTGGGACGTTCCCCTCCGCGGCCAACCGTCCACCGCAGCCGCGGACCCGGCCGGTCCATCCCCGGAACCCTCGGCTCCGGAACCCCCCGACCCCCCGGCCTCCTCTGAGGAGTCCCGGCCCCCCTTCCTCCCCACAGCCGTGGCGCGCCCCGGCGACGGCCTGACTCAGGAACCCGGCCCGGTGACACTCGTCGCCAACCCGGAAGGCGGCCTGTTCGCCGCCGTGGCGACCGGGGGATCGGTCACGCTGCGACCGGTGGACGGGCACGGAGGCGACCGGATACTCGGCGGGTCGGCCCGTTCCCTCACCGCGCTCGGCTCGGCCGACCGGGACGGTCGCCCGCTCGTGGTCGGCGGCAGCGCGGACGGCACGCTCCGGGTATGGGACCTGAGCACCCCGCGCGCGCCGGAGGCCGGGATGCGCCACCCCGGCCCGGTCACGGCGGTGGCCAGGGGCTCGTTCGGCGGTCGCCGCGTTCTGTTCAGCGCCTCCGGCGACGAGGTCTGGGTGCGCGAACTGCTCACCGGCCGGACGGTGGGGCGGCTCGCGACCGGCCAAGTCGGGGTGACGGCACTGGCGTTCACCCGCCTCGGCCGCCGTCCGGTGCTTCTCACGGCGGGCGCGGACTGGACCGTACGGATCTGGGACGCGGAACGGCGTACCCCTGTGGGCCGTCCCCTCACCGGCTACGCGGGCCGGGTCGCCACTCTCGCGGTGGGGCGGCTGGAGGGCCGTCCGGTGGTGGCGACCGGAGGCGACGACAACGCCATCGCCGTATGGGATCTCCTCACCCAGTCGTTGATCGGCGAACACCCGACCGCGCACGACGCCCCGGTGACGGGCCTGGTCTTCACCTCGGGCGGCATCGGCACCTCGGGCGACGTCGGCGCGGCGCGGCTGGCCTCGTGTGGTGAGGACGGCGCCGTCCGCTTCTGGGAGCTGACCGCAGAGACGCTCGCGCAGCGCTCTGTCGCGTACTCACCGGCTGCGGTCACCTGCGCCGAGGCGGCTGACGGCCTGGTCCTGACCGGCGGGGCCGAACGTACGGTCCGGCTCTGGGACGCGGAATCCGGCGATCTCATGGGCGAGCCGCTGACGGGCCACTCGGGGGCGGTCTGCGGTCTGACGGTCGGCCGTTTCGCGGGCGTGCCCGCCGCCTTCACGCTCGGCACGGACGCGACCCTGCGGACCTGGGACCTCCACGGCCGTCCCCGCGCCGTCCTCGATCTCCCCTCGCCCGGCACCGGGCCGGTCTGGGCCGCGCCCGGCCGGATCGCCCTGGGCCTGGGGCGGGATCTGGTGGTGCTGGGCGAGACGCATGGCGGCTGACCGGCTGCCGTAGGGCGCTGCCCGCGTCGAAAGGGAGGTCTCTGTCCGGTATCTCCCGGCCCCTCACTGTGCGTCTGGGTCGAGTTCTCCGGGTTCGGGTGCGGGCAGGAGGCCGGGGGCGTGGACGGGACAGGCGTGGAGGGTGATGGGGGCTCCGCTGGTGCGGGGGACGTAGCGGACGGGGAGAGCGGCGCGGGTCCATGTGCCGCAGACGCAGCACTGGGCCCGGAAGCCCGGGTTCGGTTCGGAGGTGAGTGCGTCGCGGGTCATGCGGACACCCCCACCCGTGTCACGTCGGATGCGTCGAAGGGGAACGGCACGTCGTATCCGAGGGTCGCGGCCACGGCGGCGAGGCGGCGCTGCTGTTGTCGCCGTTTCCGCTGTGGTTCCCAGTCGGCTTCCTGTGCGGTGATCCAGTTCCGGAGGTATGGCGGGATGCGAGGCGGCCTGGGGGCGGGTGCGGTGCGGGCGAGGACGTGTACGGGGATGAGGGTGCGGGGCGCGCAGATGACGACCGGGCGGGGCCGGGAGGTCACGGGGGCGGCGCGGTGGCGTCCCCGAGGCGGGAACACGAGGTCCAGCACCCGTAGCAGGGCATGGGTGAGAGCACGGGCGATACGATCGGACATACGTCGGTCAGCTCCTCTGAGGCTGGTTCGGCGAGCCCCGATGGACCGTTGCTGCGGTCTGTCGGGGCGTTCTGACTTCCGAGAGCAGGGCTGTACGTCAAATCCGCCGAGCGCGACGCGTAGCCCCTGGTGAGACGCGTCCCGGTCCTGGGGCGGCCGGGACTGTCGTCTGGTCTTTTGCGGCTGGGGTGGGGGTGGGTGGCCCCGGCTTTTCCCGTCGGGGGCCGGGTAGGCCGGGGCCGGGAGCGGGCGGGTGCCCGTCTCCCCTTCCCTCGGTCCGTGTGGCGAGCACTGGCGGATCGAGGGGGCGGGCGCTCCGTGTGTTCCTCCGCGATGCCGTGCGGGCACCGCCACTCGGAGCGGGGTACTGAACCGGTCACGTCCGGCTGCCGTTCCATCAGCGGAGCCGGGCCGCCGGCCGATTCAGCACACCAGTGGAATGGAGGTGCGCTTCGTCAGGAACGGGATGCGCGGACGAAGCCCGCGATTTCGGCCGGGACCGGAATCGACTTCGGGGCCGTGCCCGCGCCCGTAGTGTGGGGGAGCCGGCGTGGGTGTGGTGGACCAGGCGGTGAGGACGTACACACCGCTGTGATCGCTCACGACCAGCAAGAAGGGCTCTCCGCCCGCCAACTGGCCGAGTGCTTTACGCAGTTCGCTGGACGAGTCCGCCCACTGCCGCAACAGAGCGGGCCCGTCCCCGAGCAAGAAGGTCAGGGAATACGGGACCGGCACCAGCGCCCCGGAATGGACGGGCCCTGCCTCGGGGTCGGGGTCGAGCCCGTCCGCGAGCCGTAACGCCTGCCCCCGCAGCCACCGCAGCACCCGCCCCGGATACGGACTGCTGAACACCCCGAGCACCACGCGCACCCGCCGCCCACTGCCACTCACCAGGCCCTCGGCGGTCACCTGAGCCCGGTAGGCCGGGGTGCTGGGCGGGGTCATGTGGTCACACCGGGCAGCGTGCGAGGGTCGGTTCCGGTGGGCGGGTCCCACTGCACGGTGTCGCACACGGTCCGCGCGTAACGGCGGTGGCCTGTGCGGCGGAAGTGGTACTCCGCCCACGCCTCGGCATCGTCCAGGGTCAGCCCCCGGCTGGTGCTCCCGGGCTCGGACTCGACCGCGCACGGCGGAGTGCCCGATACGCACTCGATGTGCACCCGGACCCCCTCGGACTCCACGTGCGTGAGCGTCCACAGCAACTGCCGGAAGGTACGGGTCATCCCCATGCGGCACCCCACCGACTGCTGTGCGCGTTCCGCTCGGCCAGCGCCGGGCGGAGTCGGTCCGTAGCGGTGGCGAGACGGATGTCCTCACGCGAGGCGGTCCACTCGACCCCGCCCCGAGGCGGGCGGAGGGAGTAGGGACCGTCACCGGGGCCCGTACCCGTGTCCATGACCACCCCCAGGGCATCCCTCGCGGTGTCGTACGCGAGGTCACCGACGCCGAGTTGGGACTGCTCCGCTGCGTTCTCGCCGGACATGACCACTCCTCTCCGTAGCGATTCCGCTACCAGGTGGGACAGGGTGGCCCTACGATGAGGATCTCTTCAACGTCCTAAGTGCGGAGGGAACGTTGGTAAACCGGAAGGAACTGAACCCCGAGAGCGGTCCGGAGGCCGCGTTCGGGGCGCGCTTACGCAGGGCACGGGAGGATCGAGGCTGGACCCAAGACGAGCTTGCGGCCCGGATGGGGTACACCGGGAGGCATGTCTCCGGGGTGGAAACTGCCAGCAAGTCACCAACCCGCCGGTTCGCAGCGAGTGCTGACGTTGCATTAGGAACAGCTACGTTCGAACGTGAGTGGCACGACATCCGCCATGGCGTGCTGCTGGAGGGCTTCCCGGAGTACGCCGGGTATGAGCGGCGTGCTGCGGAGATCCGGCTGTTCGAGACCGGCATGATCCCTGGGCTGCTCCAGACGCGGGACTATGCGGCGGCCATAGAGGAAAGTGTCGTCACGCATGGAACGATCACAACCGAACAGGCCGCAGAGCGAGTTGAGTTCCTGGCCGAACGGCAAGCCGCACTGGTGCGCCCCCTCCCGCCCGTTGTGATGGTGGTACTGGACGAGAGCTGCGTTCGCCGGTTGGTAGGGGGCCCCGAAGTAATGGATGCGCAGCTGGCGAGCCTGATTGAGTTCGCCGAGCAGCCGCACACCGTGCTTCAGCTCGCCCCATACAGTCTGGGCGAGCGCCGACCGTTCAAACGAGTGGTCAACCTGCTGACGATGGCAGATCGTTCAGTGATGTCGTATGTCGAGTCCGAGACCCAGGGACACCTGGACCGCGAACTCGCCTCGGTCCTGCCACTGGTCAGGACCTACCATCAGCTACAGGCCGTGTCGCTCTCGCAAGCGGCGTCCATAGAGATGATCAATCAGGTACGAAGGGGCATCTTGTGACGATCGAACCCCCCGTCTGGGTCAAATCCTCCTACAGCGGTCAAGGTGGCACCTGCGTCGAGTGGGCCCCCGCATACGCCTCCGCCACCGGCATAGTCCCCGTGCGGGACTCCAAGCGCCCTAACGGACCGGTCCTCATGGTCCCCCAGGACGCGTTCGCCGGACTGGTCACCCTCGCCCGGTCCACCGAACTGTAAACCCGCACACCCCGCGCCCCGCCGACCCCTTCCTCCGGCTCGGCGGGGCTGCTTCTTGCCGTGCGGCTCGTCTCGGAACCATCCCCACACGCGCGGGGAGCACCTGGTCCTGCGACAAGGGCTTGCCCGCGAGGTAGGACCATCCCCGGATGCGCGGGGAGCACGAGGCCAGGGTCGTCCCCAGCGAGACGAACAGAGGACCATCCCCGCATGCGCGGGGAGCAAGGCGAGGCCACCACCGCGACGCACTGCGACGGGGGACCATCCCCGCATGCGCGGGGAGCACTGTTGGGCAACGGACTGGCGGGAGCGCGGCATGGGACCATCCCCGCAAGCGCGGGGAGCACAATACCGGGACCAGGACCTTGATCAGGGTCGGGGGACCATCCCGCATGCGCGGGGAGCACGGCGGCATCGCCATGTGGCTGTGGAACGAGCAGGGACCATCCCCGCATGCGCGGGGAGCACGGGCCTCACGCGGGATGGGCGAGCATCGACGGGGGGACCATCCCCGCATGTGCGGGGAGCACCCGCGCGCCAGCTCGATTGCCGCGAGCGCGCCGGGACCATCCCCGCATGCGCGGGGAGCACGATCCGCTGGGCGTTGCGTACGAGCGGACGTCGGGGCCATCCCTGCATGCGCGGGGAGCACTCGGCGGGGTACGCCTTCGGGTTGTAGCGCCAGGGACCATCCCCGCATGCGCGGGGAGCACCTGGCCCGGTCGTCGGACGGGGTCTCGCTTCCGGGGCCATCCCCGCATGCGCGGGGAGCACCCGGGCGTCGTCATCGCCTTGACGATGTGCGGGGGGCCATCCCCGCGTGCGCGGGGAGCATGGACTTCCGGACGCCGACCCTCACTCCGAGTCGGGGCCATCCCCGCGTGCGCGGGGAGCATACTGCCCGACCTGCGGCGTTAGCGCGGTGAGGGGCGGTTCTCACACACTTTCGCCGGTTCCGGCAAAACGGACAACATGGCTCTCCATTTCCGCTGACGGGCAGTAATCAGTCGATGCCATCACGATATCTACTGACCTGAAGGCGATGCCGGTGATTGCGGGATGCGACTCCGGGTGGTCCTGTGCGTACTTCGGTCGCCCCCGGATCGGCCGTCGGTGCGTTCGGCCGGTAGCGGTAACGGCGCAGTTCGTCCGCGCGTCGGCCTCCGAAGGCGTTTGGGGCACCTGAGCCCCCCATCGCGCCGGACGCCTGAGCCTTGTCCCGGTACGGGACGTCCGAGACACCCGGCCGACCGGGGACACCCGCCCACCGACACCCCGGCGAGCCGCCCTCAGAGACCCACCCCACACCCACCCCGAACCTTCCTCGCATTTCATTCGAAACCGCCCCGATCTCCCTTACGCTCACTCCATGACCTGGCTCCGCGCGCTGAAGGAGACCGCGCGTTCAGGGCTCACGATCGAGCGGCGGCGGCTTGAGCCGCTGGTGGCTCTTCGAGGGGCTTGCGGGCTCGCGATCGTCGTCGGGGGCACACTCGCGCTCTTCGGGCCGGTCGTCGCCGTGAGTTCCGCGTTCGGCGCGTTCCAGGCGGCCATCGCCACCTTCCAGCGGAGCTGGCGGCCCCGGCCCGTGCTCGCGCTCGCGTCGGGCGGCAGCCTGGCGGTGTCGACGTTCATCGGGTATCTCACCGTCGGCCACCTCCCCCTCTTCCTCATGATGCTCGCGCTGTGGACGTTCACCGCCGGGCTCGCCTGGGCGGTCGGGCCCGCCGTCGGTGTGATCGCCGCCTCGAACGTCGCGATCATGCTGGTGACGATCACCCTGCCCACCTCGGTCGCCGCCGCCGCGGGCCACGGCGTGGTGATCGCGTTCGGCGGAGTGGTGCAGGCCGCGCTGATCGTGCTGTTCCCCGTGCGCCGCTGGGGCGCGCAGCGCGACGCGCTCGCCGACGCGCTGGCCGGGGAGGCGGACTACGCGAGGCGGCTCCGCCACGATCCCATCGCCCCCTTCGACCCGGCGCCCCTGATGCTCGCCCGGAACGCCGCTGCGGTCAGCCCGCGCCAGGCTCGCCGCAGACCGGCTGAGCTGCACGGGGCGCGCGGAATGGCCGAGCGGATCAGGCCGGTGCTGGCGTCGCTCGCGGACCCGGCACTCGGCGTGCCGACGGAAGGACCGGAGAGGGCCCGCGTACGCGAACTGCTCGCCGCCGCCGCGACCGTCCTCGACTCCGCCGCCCGTGCCATCCGACGCGGAGAACCGGTACGCACGCCCCCGCCCGCGCTCGCCGTGCTCAGGACCCCGGACACCGGAGCGATCCTCAGCGGTCCGCCCCGCAGGGCCGCACTCCGGCTCGTGGCCCTCCTCGAAGACGTGGTCGAGACGGCGGAAAGCGCAGGCGCGGCCGGGGGAGCGGGCACCGGTAGGGGTACACGCACGGCCACCGGCACGGACTCAAGCGCAGGCACGAACACAGGCACAGGCACAGGCACCACCGGCCGGGAAAGCCACCGCGACCGGCCCTCGCTCCTGCGCCTCCTCCCCGGAGCCCTCCGCTCGATGCGCGCCGAAGTTCACGCGGGCTCCCCGATCCTGCGGCACGCGCTGCGCGTCTCCACGGTCGTGGTCTGCGGCTTCCTCGTCGGCAACGCCCTCCCGCTGGGGCACGGCTACTGGGCGCCGATGGGCTCGGTCATGGTCATGCGCCCGGACTTCTCGCAGACGTACTCCCGCTCGGTCGCCCGCTTCGGCGGCACGCTGATCGGCGTCGGAGTGGCGACGGCCGTCCTGGAGACGGCGAACCCCGGCACGTATCTCTCCGCCGGCCTGGCGATCCTCTGCGCCTTCTGCACCTATCTCGTCCTGCGGACGGGCTACGCCGCGGCGAACACCTGCATCTCCGCGTATGTCGTGTTCCTGCTCGGCATGGGCGGTGAGGCCGCGGGCCAGACGGTTCCCGAACGCGTGCTGCTCACCCTCATCGGCGGGCTGCTGGCGATGCTCGCGTACGCCCTGTACCCGGCGTGGGAGACGCCCCGGCTGCGCCACCGGCTCGCCGACTGGCTGAAGGCCGACCTCCGTTACGCCGCAGCGGTGGTCGACCACTACGCACGCCCCGCCGAGACGGACGCCTCGAAGCAGGACATCCGCCGGGCGCTGCTGGCCGCACGGGACGCCCACGCGGTCTGGCTGGACGCGGTCGACAGGGCGACGCACGAGCCGGTACGCAGCCGTGGTCTCTCCCGCGCCACAGCCGAGGCCGCGCAGGAGGCGCTTACCAAACTCAGCCGGGGCGGCATGGTGATGGAGGCCCACCTACCCGGACGTGCGGATACCCCCGTCCCCGCTGCCGCCGCCCTCGCCGAGGCGTTGCGCCAGGACGCCGACCGGGCGGCCAGGGACGTACGGGAAGGTCGCGTCCCGCACTGGGACCGGATGCGGCAGGCGTGTGCGGCGTGGGAGAGGGAGCACGAGGTGCTGGACAGCGGGACCGCGCTGATCGCGGAGGCGCTGGAGGATCTGGCGGAGGCGTTCGGGGACGACGTTGACGTACGCGGTGGGGAGGTCGAGCCGTAGGACGCCGCCGTACGAAGGCACGAGGAGACCCGCCCCACGAAGGAACCGCCCGGCCCCGCCGCCCGACCGCCGTTGCCGCACGAGCGGACCACAACGCGCCCGAGGCGAGCGCCCCACAGCCCTCCGCACCGCGAGCCGGTACCGGAAACCGAAACCGGAAACCGAAACCGGGACCAGAGTTCAGAAACCCGGTCAGAAGCCGGACTCCGAAGCCGGACTCTGAAACCGGACTCAGGAACCAGACTCAGGAACCGGGCAGCTTCGGCAGATTCGTCGGCAGCTGCCCCACCTCCGCCTTGGTCAGCGAGTCCTCCTTGCCCGACTCCCACGAGATGACGAGCAGCTTCCCATTGCTGGACTTGATCGTTCCCATCGTCCGGTCCTTGTTCCCGTCCGTGCACTTCAAGGACAGCATCTGCTCTCCGTGGTCGACGACTTCGCCGGAGCAGACGCGTCCGTCGGCCGAGACCGCGGCCTTCGTACCGGCGACGGCGAGGCTCACGGGCTTGCCGTCGGTGAGGCCGGCCCAGGCGCCCTCGATGCTCTTGCCGCTGTCCGGGTCCTTCGAGGCGTCGGCCGGATCCGAGGCGGTCGGGCCGGTGGCGGTGTTCTCGCCCTTGGACGTGTCACCGCCGTCGCTCTCGCTGCCACAACCGGTCAGTACGAGAGCGACCGCGGCGGCGAGTCCGGCCGCGGCCATGGAAGTACGTACGCGCATGGGCTCTGTCCCCTGTGTGACGGTAAAGACCGCGCCAAGCTACCAGCACGCCGCAGATGGCTGGGAAGACATCGGGCGGGAGGGATCGCCCCGGACGGCGCTCACCCGACCGCGCCCGACGGCGCTCGACCGCACCCGACAGCGCCGACCGGCCGACCTCGGGGCGAGGAAGAGCCGACGGTCGCGCGGTCGCGTGACTTCCCACTTCCCCGTAGCAACTGAACGCGTCCGGTAGCTCACAGAGCGACGCCCTCGCCATGGTGAACCGCTTCTTTCGGCCCTTTTCGCTTTCTTCGGCTTCCTCTCGGGCCGGGGCTCCGCAGGCCGTGGAGCGCCCCGGACGGGCTGTAGTCGCCCTCTGCGGGGGCTCATCCCCGCCGATTCCCGGCCGGAGACGGATCACCGGAACCCGCTGACGCCGGTGCCGCGTCCGGTCCCCGGATTATCCGGAGGAGCGGAAACGGAAGTGCCCGCGTACGGGACCGGCGCATGCCGAAGGTCCTGTGAACCGGCCCCCAAGTCCGGCCCGACCAGCGGTAATGGGACTGTTACTTGGAAAGTGGAGCCTGAAGGGCGCGGCATGCGTCTCTCTCACATGGACAGGGGATTCGACCCGGTCGACCCGGCTCGGATGACCGCGTATCGGGTCATCGGCGGCGACCGTGCGCTCAGCTCCTTCCTGGCGTCGGAGAGTGCACCGGAGTCGCTGACCGGAGTGATCCGCCCGAGCCCTCGGTGCGTAACCGAAGCACCACCGGCAGTGCACGTGCATCTGCGCGTGCGAACGTCCATGCATTCGCATGTGAAACAGAGCTATGATCCCGACAGTTGACACATGCACCTTGTACTTCGGGAGCTACTCGTGCACCACGCGTACAACGGCATGGCGGCCACGGAGCTTCATGGGGTCGTCTGGCAGAAGAGCAGGCACAGCAACTCCCAGGGCTCGTGTGTGGAGTTCGCCAAACTGCCTGGTGGGAAGATCGCGATGCGCAATTCACGGCATCCCGACGGGCCCGCGCTCATCTACACGCCTGCCGAGATCGAAGCGATGATTCTCGGCGTGAAGGATGGGGAGTTCGACCACCTGATACCGGGAGCCTGACCGATCGCCACGTCGACGGCGGCGGGTCGCCGACAGGGCGGGAGCCCGGCCGGACGGGACGCCGACGGGGCGGCAAGCCGGGAGCGGGAAGCCGGCTGAGCCGAGCGGTCGGCCCCGAACGGCTGGCCCCGAGCGGTCGGTACCGGCACATCGCCGTCCGTCCCCGTCCCGACTGCTCGTCCCAGCCGCCCACAACTCCGTCAACAACGTCAGCAACGTCGATGACAAGGAGAAGCGGGCCCGCCCCCCGACAGCGATAGCCGGGCCCGCTCCCGGCTCAACGGGTCGGCCTACTCACCGGTTTTGACCGGCTGTCGGCTCAACTCAGCCTGAACAGCGCCCACACCACTTTGCCGTGCAGTGTCCCTGCGAGCGGGTGCCAGCCCCAGCTGTCGCTGAAAGAGTCCACCAGGAACAGGCCCCGGCCCGACTCGGCCGGACCGCACGGATCGGGAAACGCGGCCCCCTCGGCGAAAGATCCTTCATCGAAAGCCTCGTCACCGAAGGCGTCGTCACCGAACGAACCCTCTCCGACGGTTCCCTCCCCAGAGGTTCCCGTTCCCACGGGTCTCTCTCCGACGGGTCTGCCTCCGGCAACTCCCTCTCCGAGAGTGCCGTCCGCGAAGTCCCCTTCCGCGAAGTCCCCGTCCCCGAAAGCCCCGCCTCCGTACGGCCCCGCACCATTCCCCATCGCCCCCGGCCGCTCGCCGAACGAGGCTCCGGGACTCTGCGGACTCGGATCGCGCACCGCGCACACCAGTCGGCCCGGCCACCGCAGCAAGTGCAGCCGTACGGGCGGGTCCTGGATTTCCCTGTCCTCATCGGGCAGGGCGTGGCGCAGCGCGTTGGTGACGAGTTCGGACACGACCAGGGCGACATCGTCGAAGCGGTCGTCGAGGTTCCACTCACCGAGCGTCTGCCGGGTGAACGTCCGTGCCCCGCGCACCGCCTCGAAGCGGGCCGACAGCGAGCAGGCCGCCGAACCGGACGCCCTCGCGGGATCGATGGGGGGAAGGCCCTGCCTTAAAGGCTTGAGCATGGTCGATCCATTCGTCCCCATGCGAGGCACTCCCGGGAATCGCGGCTGTGACGCTTCAAGACAAACGAGCATGCAGGTGCGTGGGGACCATGGTTCCGAATGCGTACGGCAGATGCAAGGGCAGATGCACGTGCACGCGCCCGTCCTGTCCGCTCCCGCCCGGATTCTTGGTCATTTCTTCCTCTCATCTGTTTCATGGGCTTCCCAAGTGCTTCCCATTTCTGTAATCGAATGAGTACGGGGTGGAGTGTTTTGGTGGCAGAATCCCGCACTTGGGGCTATGGGATGCCTCAGGCTGTAGGGGACCGGAGGAACCGGCACACGCTGGACGAGCAGAAGGACGAGGAGGGTTGGAGTCGTGACCGCAGGCGAGTCGTGGGCCGAAGGGCCGGGTGGCGGATCCGTGGTGCGGCGCATCCTGTTGGGCTCGCAGCTGAGGAGGCTGCGCGAATCGCGCGGCATCACCCGTGAGGCGGCCGGCTACTCGATCCGCGCATCAGAGTCAAAGATCAGCCGCATGGAGTTGGGTCGTGTGAGTTTCAAGGCGAGGGATGTCGAAGACCTGCTGACGCTCTACGGAGTCGCCGACGAGACCGAGCGGGGCGCGCTGCTCGCCCTGGTCAAGGAGGCCAATATCGCCGGGTGGTGGCACAGCTACGGCGATGTGCTGCCCGGCTGGTTTCAGACATATGTGGGGCTGGAGGCCGCGGCCTCGCTCATCCGGATCTACGAGGTCCAGTTCGTGCACGGTCTTCTCCAGACCGAGTCGTACGCCCACGCCGTCGTCGAACGCAACACACCCAGCGGCAACCAGGCGGACATCGACCGCCGGGTCGCGCTCCGGCTGGAGCGCCAGAAGCTGCTCGTCTCCGAGCGCGCCCCGCAGGTCCACGCCGTGCTGGACGAGGCCGCGCTGCGCCGCCCGTACGGCGATCGCTCCGTGATGCAGGGGCAGTTGAGGCATCTGATCGAGATCTCGGAGCAGCCGAACGTCACGCTCCAGGTGATGCCCTTCAGCTTCGGCGGGCACGCGGGCGAGAGCGGGGCCTTCAGCATGCTGCGCTTCCCGGAGTCGGACCTCTCCGACATCGTCTATCTGGAGCAGCTCACCAGCGCGCTGTATGTGGACAAGAGGGAGGAAGTCGCCCAGTACGGAAAGGTGCTGGAGCGGCTCCAGGAAGACAGCCCCGACCCGGCCGAGAGCCGGGACATACTGCGCGGTCTGCTTCAGCTCACCTGACTCAAATACGCGTGACCTGCGGTCAGTTCGCCGACATGTGGTCGTGGTCTACTCCAACTCGGGTACAGCGCAGCTATAGTGACGTGACATCAGGCATCCCTAGTTCCTGACGGCTCCCGGCACTCCTGTATCTGAGGTATCTGAGGGTAAGGAATCGGATCTCATGTCCTTGTTCACCGAGCTGGCCCACCAGTACATCGACGGCGAGTGGAGGCCCGGGAGCGGTTCCTGGGACATCATCGACTTCAACCCGTACAACGGGGAGAAGCTGGCCTCGATACCCGTCGCCACGGCGGCCGAGGTGGACCAGGCGTATCGCGCGGCCGAGCGAGCGCAGGTGGCCTGGGGCGAGACCAATCCGTACGCCCGGCGGGCCATCTTCGAGAACGCCCTGCGCATCATCGGGGAACGCGAGGCGGAGATCACCGAGGCGATCATCGCCGAACTGGGCGGCACCCACCTCAAGGCGGGTTTCGAGCTGCATCTCGCCAAGGAGTTCCTGCGCGAGGCGATTCAGCTGGCGCTGCGGCCTGAAGGAAGGATTCTTCCCTCGCCGGTCGACGGCAAGGAGAACCGCGTCTACCGGCTGCCCGTCGGCGTCGTCGGGGTCATCAGCCCCTTCAACTTCCCCTTCCTCCTCTCCATCAAGTCGGTCGCGCCCTCACTGGCGCTCGGCAACGCGGTCGTCCTCAAGCCGCACCAGAACACCCCGATCTGCGGTGGAGCGCTGGTGGGCAAGGTCTTCGAGGAAGCCGGCCTGCCGCCCGGTCTGCTGAACGTCGTCATCACGGACATAGCGGAGATAGGCGACGCGCTGATCGAGCACCCGGTCCCGAAGGCGATCTCCTTCACCGGCTCCGACGCGGTGGGCCAGCATGTCGCCACCGTCTGCGCCGCCAATTTCAAGCGGGCGATCCTGGAGCTCGGCGGCAACAGCGCGCTCATAGTCCTGGACGACGCGGATATCGACTACGCGGTCGATGCGGCGGTTTTCAGCCGTTTCGTACACCAGGGTCAGGTCTGTATGGCGGCGAACCGCGTCCTCGTGGACCGGAAGGTCGAGAAGGAGTTCACGGAGAAGTTCGTCGCCAAGGTGCGCTCGCTCAAGGTGGGCGACCCGGCCGACCCGACGACCCACATAGGCCCGCTCATCAACTCCCGGCAGGCGGACGCCGTCACCTCGCTCGTCGAGCAGACGGTCGAGTCCGGCGCGACCGCGCTGCTGCACGGCGGCTCCGAGGGCAATCTGGTGGAGCCGTCGGTGCTCACGGGCGTCGCGACCGACTCTCCGGTGCTGGGGCAGGAGATCTTCGGCCCGGTCGCGTTGATCCTGCCGTTCGACGGAGAGGACGAGGCGGTCAAGATCGCCAACGACACTCCGTACGGGCTGAGCGGAGCCGTGCACACCGCCGATGTCGAGCGGGGAGTGGCGGTCGCCAAGCGGATCAACACCGGCATGATCCACATCAATGACAGCACGGTCCACGACGAGCCCATCGTGCCCTTCGGCGGCGAGAAGCACTCCGGCAGCGGCCGTCTGAACGGCGAGTCGATGATCGAGGCGTTCACCACCCAGAAGTGGATCTCGGTGCAGCACGGCCGCTCGCACTTCCCCTTCTGAGGACGCCCGGTTCTGAGGACGCCCGGTTCTGAGAGCACTCGGTTCTGAGAACGCCCGGCTTCCCGTCGAGGGCGCGCCCGGCTCCCCCTCCGAGGGCGCCCGACCTCGTCGGGCGCCCCGCCCACCGGCAACAGCAGCAGGAGGAGGTCGCGGTCCGCGCGATCAGCCCGCCGGGCAGACCCGAATGAGGTTGCCGTCGGGGTCGGTGACGGCGAAGGTGCGGCCGTAGCCCGAGTCGTTCGGTTCCTCGAGGACCGTCACCTCCTTGGCGCGCCACTGCTCGTAGACCGCGTCGATCGCGGCGGCGTCGCCCGGAAGCATGAGTCCGATCTCGGACGTGCGCTGGGTCGCGGGCGTCACGTTGTCGCCGTGCCCGCTCCACAGCGCGAACAGCACTCCGGGCGCCACCTCGAACGCCACATAGTCCGGCACTGTGACGGTCGGCTTGATGTCGAACAGGTCGCTGTAGAAGCGCGTGGACCGTTCGATGTCGGTCACATAGACAAGGAACAGGTTGGGGTTCGCCATGGTGTTGCCTCTCCTTCGATCCGGACAGCGGCCCGCGTCGGCAGCGGGCCGCCACGGCGGCGACACTGGCGCATAAACATGACACTTGCCGTCATGTTTTTGCGAAGGCGAGGTGGATCAGCACGGGTCATGTCCGCTGGAGCGGTGTGTTGACGCTCAGGGACAGCTCTTAGTCAAAATTGAATAGAGTGGCCGAGGTCAAGAAGAGAAGGGAACCCCGGCCGATGTCAGCGATCCGTCTGCTGGTCCTGGGAGCCGTACGTCAGCACGGACGGGCGCACGGCTATCAGGTCCGGAACGACCTGGAGTACTGGGGCGCGCACGAGTGGTCCACCGCCAAGCCCGGCTCCATCTACCACGCGCTCAAGCAGATGGCGAAGCAGGGGCTGCTGCGTGCCCACGAGATCGCGCCGTCGACGGCAGGCGGCCCGCCGCGCACCGAGTACGAGGTCACCGACCGGGGGACCGAGGAGTTCTTCCGTCTCCTGCGGGAGGCGCTGACCGCCTACGACCAGAAGATGGACACCCTCACGGCGGCCGTCGGCTTCATCGTCGAACTGCCGCGGGAGGAGGCGGTGGCGCTGCTGAAGGAGCGGATCCAGGGGATGCGGGAGTGGCGGTCGGCGGTGACCGAGTACTACACACCCGAGGAGGGGCCCGAGCAACTCGGGCACATCGGCGAGATCATGAACCTCTGGGTGGCGTCGTCGGACTCCGGGGTGGAGTGGACGCGTGGCCTGATCGAGCGGATCGAGGGCGGGGCGTACGCGTTCGCCGGGGAGGGGCAGCCGTTCGTCGCGGTCCTCGGCGAGGGCGAGAAGAACCCGTACGCGACGGGCGTACCGCACAAGGGGGACCGGGAGTAAGCCGTGACCGGCCCGGTGGCCGGATCCTGACACCTTCTCCAATCTGACGTCTTGTCCGATTCACCGGCCCCCAGGTAGTAAAGTTTGACTAATCAGAAAACCCCGACTACGGTGCCCGGTTCCAGTAATCAAGTTTGATTACCCATCGGTAGTCAAGTTTGATTACTTGGTCCGATGGAGACAGTCGAGGAGAGCGATGACGGACACGATCGTGCTCGAAGGTGTACGGAAGCGGTACGGCGAGAAGCGGGCCCTGGACGGACTCGATCTGAGCGTGGGCCGAGGCACGGTCCACGGAGTTCTCGGACCCAACGGCGCGGGCAAGACCACCGCCGTACGGATCATGTCGACCCTGCTCCGCCACGACGAGGGCGTGGTGCGCGTCGCGGGCCGCGATGTGCGGAAGGACCCCGGCGAGGTACGGCGGCGGATCGGGCTCCTCGGACAGCACGCGGCGCTGGACGAGGAACTCGGCGGCCGGCAGAACCTGGAGATGTTCGGACGGCTCCACCACCTCGGCGCCCGCCGGGCCGGAGCGCGGGCCGATGAACTTCTCGCCCGTTTCGGGCTCGCCGACACCGGAGCCAAGGCGGTCGAGCAGTACAGCGGCGGTATGCGCAGGCGGCTGGATCTCGCCGCCTCCCTGATCACCGAGCCCGAGGTGCTGTTCCTGGACGAGCCCACGACCGGGCTCGATCCGCGCGGACGCGCCGAGGTGTGGGGCGCGGTCCGCTCGCTGGTCGGCGCGGGCACGACCGTCCTGCTGACGACCCAGTATCTGGAGGAGGCCGACCAGCTGGCCGACCGTATCTCCGTCATCGACGCGGGCCGGGTCGTCGCGGACGGCACCGCCGACCAGCTCAAGGCGGAGCTGGGCGGCGACCGGATCGACGTCGTTCTGAGGGACGCGGCGGATCTCGCCGTCGTGGCCGCGCTGCTCCCCTTCGAGAGTGAACTGACGCTCGACAAGGACCGCCGGCTGCTCAGCGCCCCCGTCCGCGACCGGATGGCCGCGCTCACCGAGACCGTACGGGCCCTGGAGTCGGCCGGTATCGAGGCCGAGGACATCGCGGTCCGCCGCCCGACGCTCGACGAGGTCTTTCTGCACCTCACCAAGGAGGCCGCCGTATGAGTTCCTACGTACTGACCGACTCGTGGACCATGACGCGCCGGGAACTCGCCCACTGGGCCCGCCGGCCCATGCAGGTGGCCGTCGGGCTCGTCTTCCCGGTGATGATGCTGCTGATGTTCGCCTATCTGATCGGCGGCGGACGGGGTGTCCAGGGCGAGTACATCAGCTACCTGCTGCCCGGAATGCTCGCGCTGACCATGGCCTTCGGCCTGGAGGCGACGATGACGAACGTCACCCAGGACCTCAACAAGGGCGTCATCGACCGGTTCCGCTCGATGCCCATGGCCGACTCCGCGGTCCTCATCGGCCGCAGCGTCGCCGACATGCTCGAATCGGTGGTCGGCTTGGCCCTGATGATCGGCGTCGGTTACGCGATCGGCTGGCGCTGGGGCGGCGGCCCCGGAGCGCTGGCGGCGGCGGTCGGGCTGCTGCTTCTGCTGCGGTTCGCCATGCTCTGGATCGGCATCCACCTGGCGATGGTGGCCGGCAGGCCCGAGATGGTGCAGACGGTCCAGATCCTCGTCTGGCCGGTCAGTTTCCTCTCCACCGCGTTCGCCTCACCGGCCTCCATGCCGGGCTGGCTCGGCGCGGTGGTCGAGTGGAACCCGATGTCGGCGACCGCGACGGCGGTACGCGACCTCGCGGGCATCGCCGCCCCCACCGACTCCTGGGCCTCCACGCACGCGGGACTGCTGGCGGTGGTCTGGCCGCTGATCCTGCTGGCGGTGTTCTTCCCCTGGGCGGTCGGCCGTTTCCGCGCCTTGAGCGAGTAGGCGCACGTGAACGACTGAACGGCTGAGCGACTGAACGGCTGAACGGCTGAACGGCTGAGCGACTGAGCGGCTGAGCAGGCGAGCCCCTGAGCCTGCCTGCCTGCCTGCCTGCCGGTCGGTCCGTCGGTGAGCGCGTCAGCCCCACCGGCCCGGCGGGTGCGCACACCTCGGCCCAACCAAGAGGCTCACCCCTCAGTGGTGGAACGCCGTCGCCAGCGACGGGTCCTTGCCCAGCGGCTCCGACTGCCCCCGTAGATCCGGAAGGAGTCGTTCCAGGTCCTCCATCAGCAGCTCCGCGAGATCCTCGGAGAAGCCGTTGCGGCAGACGACCCGGAGTACCGAGAGATCCTCGCGATGAGCGGGGAACGTGTACGCGGGGACCAGCCAGCCGTGTTCCCGCAGGCGTCGGGAGACGTCGAAGACATCGAAGTTCTTCACACCGGGCGCGGTGGTGACGGCGAAGACCGGCAACTCGTCGCCGTGGGTGAGGAGCCGGAAGTCGTCGTACGAACCGAACCTCCGGGCCAGTCCGGTCGCCACGTCCCGCGACGTCTGCTGCACCGCCCGGTATCCCTCACGTCCCAGCCGCAGGAACGTGTAGTACTGGGCGACGACCTGCGCGCCCGGCCGGGAGAAGTTGAGGGCGAAGGTGGGCATGTCCCCGCCGAGATAGTTCACCCGGAAGACCAGGTCGTCGGGGAGTTCGTCGGCCGAGCGCCAGAGCGCCCAGCCGACGCCCGGATAGACCAGTCCGTACTTGTGCCCGGAGGTGTTGATCGAGGAGACCCTGGGCAGCCGGAAGTCCCAGACCAGGTCCTCGTCGACGAAGGGCGCGACCATCGCGCCCGAAGCGCCGTCGACATGGACGGGGATGTCCAGTCCGGAGCGTTCCTGGAGTGCGTCCAGCGCGGCGCAGATGTCGGCGACGGGCTCGTACGACCCGTCGAAGGTGGAGCCGAGCACGGCGACGACCCCGATGGTGTTCTCGTCGCAGAGCGCGGTGGCGGCCTGCGGGTCGAGATGGAATCGGTCGCCCTCCATCGGGACGAGCCGCGCCTCCACCTCCCAGAAGTTGCAGAACTTCTCCCAGCAGACCTGCACATTGACGCCCATGACGAGATTGGGACGCGCGCTGGTGGGATACCGGTCCGCGTTCCGCGCCCTCCAGCGGCGTTTGAGCGCCATCCCGGCGAGCATGCACGCCTCGCTGGACCCTGTGGTCGAACAGCCGACGGTCGCCGACGGATCCGGGGCGTTCCACAGATCCGCGAGCATGGCCACGCACCGCCGCTCCAGCTCGGCGGTGCGCGGATACTCGTCCTTGTCGATCATGTTCTTGTCTCGGCACTCGTTCATCAGCTCGCCCGCCTGGGGTTCCATCCAGGTCGTGACGAACGTGGCGAGGTTGAGACGGGAGTTGCCGTCGAGCATCAGTTCGTCGTGGACGAGCCGGTACGCGGTCACCGGCGGCACCGGTCCATCGGGCATGCGGTGCGTCGGCGGGGCCGACGTCATCCCGCTGACCGGGTCGGCCTCCCCGTAGAACGGATTGAGGGAGAGCCTCCGCACCTCCCGCTCCCGCTCGGTCTCCTCGCCGGAGACGGTTCCCGCACCCTGGTGCAGTGGCATTCGATTCGCCCGCCTTTCGGTGTCCCGTCGCAACCAAACCCCGTCCCGTACGGCATCAGCTCTCAGGCTCATACGGGCGCCCGGCCCCCGCAACGCGAGGACCGGGCGCGATCGGTGTCCCACGGGGCTCATCGGCCTTCCCCACGGGGCTCATCGACCTGTCGCGCGGGGGTCAGGGGTGTGCCGCGCGGGGGTCAGGGGCGTGGCGCGATCACCGCCGCCGTGCCGTACGCGCACACCTCCGTGCCCACGTCGGCCGCCTCCGTGACATCGAAACGGAACATCAGCACCGCGTTCGCACCGCGCGCGCGGGCCTGCTCGATCAGTCGTTCCATCGCCTGGTTGCGGGTCTCCACCAGGGTCTTGGTCAGCCCCTTCAGCTCGCCGCCGATCATCGACTTGAGCCCCGCGCCTATCTGGCTGCCGAGGTGGCGGGAGCGCACGGTGAGACCGAAGACCTCGCCGATGATCTGCTGTACCTGATAGCCCGGCACATCGTTCGTCGTGACGACCAGTACCTCGGGGTGCGGCTCCTGTCCGCCGCCGAAGTCCGCGATGCCCATATTCATCCGCCTTCCCTCGCCGCCGGCGCGGCGCCATTGACGGACAGCTTTGTACCGGTGCGGGCACAGTGCATCCTGAGAGGGCCCGCGGAACGCGGAACAGGCACGATGCGTTGGTAAATTTGGCCAGACGGCCGACATCGTCGCAGGCCGATCGACCGCCCCGAGACTCAGGAGCCCGGATCTCGTGACTACCCTTGCGCTCGGACCGAGCTGGCTGGACCCGGACTATCTGATCGGCACGTTCGGTCTGATCGGCGTCCTGATCATCGTCTTCGCCGAGTCCGGTCTGCTCATCGGATTCTTCCTGCCGGGCGACTCCCTGCTCTTCACCACCGGCCTCCTCGTGACCTCCGGCACCCTCGACACGCTGCCCCTGTGGGCGGTGTGCGTCCTGATCGTGCTGGCCGCGATCGCGGGCGACCAAGTGGGTTACCTCTTCGGCCGCAAAGTGGGCCCCGCGCTCTTCAAGAAGCCCGACTCCCGCCTTTTCAAGCAGGAGAACGTGGAGAAGGCGCACGAGTTCTTCGAGAAGTACGGTCCGAAGTCGCTGGTCCTCGCCCGCTTCGTCCCCATCGTGCGGACGTTCACGCCGATCATCGCCGGTGTCAGCCGGATGAACTACCGCTCGTTCATCACGTTCAACATCGTCGGCGGCATCCTGTGGGGCGCGGGTGTCACCCTGCTCGGCGCGGCCCTCGGCAAGATCGACTTCGTGCATCAGCACATCGAGAAGATCCTGATCCTCATCGTGCTCCTCTCGGTGCTGCCGATCGTGATCGAGGTCCTGCGGGCCCGCTCCCAGGGCAAGAAGGAGGCGGCCCGGTCCGCCACGGCGGTTTCCAGGGGTGGCCCCTCCGCGCAGAGCGGCGCTCAGAGCGAGGAGCAGGGCCCGACCCGGACCCCGCCCCCGGTCCAGCGGGGCCGTCACGCCAAGCGCTGACCCGCGCGGGGCCCGCCCGTACGACCCCCTCGCCCTCTTCCGCTCCCTCTTCGCACCACGGCACACACCGGCAGAGCCGCGCCCCGTTCCCGAACGGGCGCGGCTCTCCGCGTACGGGGGCGGCGACGCGGGACGCGCGGAGGGTCTAGTAATGCCAGAGGGGCCGACGATGGCGATACGGCAGACGGCCGGAACTCGCCGCTCCCCGGCGCGGAACGAAGCGGAACGAAGGGATCCGCGGATGGGTCAGAACCCGCGGGTCCGCTTGGCCGCCTTGCGGCGGGCCGGGTCGCCCGCCCCCGGCACTCTCAGGAACAGCCGGAACATCTCGCTCCCGAGGTTCACGCCGACCGCGATGGCCAGCGCCAGCGCCGCCGCCTTGGAGAGCGAGGCGAGACCGGTGTTCAGATCGCCCCGCGCGATCGCCAGCAGTCCGAAGTACGTGGCGCTTCCCGGCAGCAGCGGCCCGATCGCGGCCGTGACGTACGGCAGCGCCGACGCGAACCGGTAGCGCGAGAGCATCTGCCCGAACAGGCCCACCAGACCCGCCGCGACGGCGGTGGCGGCGACCGGCGGAAGATCCGCGGTGAGCGCGAGCGCGCCGTACACCGACCAGGCGACCCCGCCGTTCAACGTCACCAGCAGCACGGTGTCCCGCTCCTGCTGGAGCAGTACGGCGAAGCACAGCGACAGCGCCATCGCCGCCAGCAGTTGCACCTCCGGGCGTTCCACGGTGTGCAGGGCCGTCTCAGGGGTGAGCGCCGCGCCCAGCGCGAGCCCCAGATAGAGCACGCTCAGCACCCCGATGACGATCCCGACGATCAGATAGCCGACCTCCAGCAGCCGGGCGGCGGCGGTGATGTAGAAGCCGGTCAGACCGTCCTGGACGCCCGCGACCAGCGCCCGTCCGGGGATCAGGGCGAACAGCCCGCCGGTGATCACCGCCGAGGCGCGGACGTCGAGCGATGACAGGGTCAGGGCGACCCCCATCGCGGCCGGCGGCAGGGCAGCCGCCACGAACTGGTAGAACTCCGGCAGCCCGCGACCGGCGCACAGCCAGGCCAGCCGGTCGCCCAGCATGGCGCCGATCGCCGCGGCCAGGAACACCAGCACATCACCGCCGACCAGCACGGACGCCGCCCCGGCCAGCAGCCCGCCCGCCACGGTGAGCGCCCAGCCGGGGAACGGGTGCCGGTTGCGGCGGATCTCCGCCAGCCGGCGGTAGGCGTCCTCCAGCGAGATCTCGGAGTCCGGCGAACTGATGTCATGGACCAGCCGGAAGACGGCCGCCAGCCGGGTGTAGTCGGTGCCCCGGCGGCGTACGGTGCGATTCGCCGTCACCGGGTCGTCCACCAGCGACGGCTGATAGGTGATCGACAGCAGGGTGAAGGTGACGGTCGGCTCGCAGCGGTCGAGTCCGTACGACCGCGAGATGGCGAACATGGCCGCCTCGACGTCCTCGGCGCCCTCGCCGCCCGCCAGCAGCAGCTCTCCGATACGGAGCGTCAGGTCGAGCACGCGCGGTACGGCGGGACCCTCGCCCTCCTGCCGCTGCACGGTCTCCGGCACCGGCCGCTCGCCCACCGGCATCCGCAGCATGGTCCGCATCCGGTCCTGCCAGGGCGCGTCCTTGGTCAGCGTGACCTTGGGGACGCCCTCGGCGGGGGTGAACGCGGGGGGCGAGTGCCGGGCGCTGTAGGTGGAGGGCGGGGCGAAGGCGGAACCTTCCGGCCCGGCCGCTCCCGCGCTCTCCGCCACGCCCGTGGGGGTCGCGAACTCGGAGGTGGGCTGGTCCTCTTCGACGGCTTCGGGGGGCGCGACCCCGTCCGGAATCGCGAACTCCGACGTCGGCTGGTCCTCACCGGCCGCCGGGGAACGTCCTGCGGGTGGCGACGGCGCCGGAGTCGAGGCCGCGAACCCGCCGCGCGCCTCGTCGGAACGGGGCTTTCGCTCACCCGGACCGGACTCCGCCGGTTCCCCGGACTCCGCCTCCGCCCGTTCCCCGGACGCCGCGTACTCCTCCGCCTGCTCGGGCGCCGCGTACTCCTCGGGTTCCCCGGACCTCTCCGGCTGCTCCGGCGCTGCGGGCCGTTCGGGCTGCTCGCCGTCCGGCCGTACGCCGCCCGACCGCTCGCCCTCCCGCTCCGGACGCTCCGGCTCCGCCACCACGTGCCGTCCTCGCTCCCTCTCGTCTCCCGTCGGTGTCAGCCCAGTATGTGCGGGGACCACCGGTCGTACGAATCCGTGATCCACCCACGTGTGCCCCGCGTCCGCGCGGCCACGCACGGCGGGCGGGACACCCCCTGGGTGTCCCGCCCGCCGCCGGCCTCGCCGGCCGGTCGCAGTGCCCGTCCGGCCGGTCGCAGTGCTACGCGCTCAGTGCCCGCCGCCCTGCGCCTCCAGGCGCTTGTAGGACGCCTCGATCTCGGCCTCGGCCTCGGTGCGGCCGACCCAGTTCGCGCCCTCGACGGACTTGCCGGGCTCCAGGTCCTTGTAGACCTCGAAGAAGTGCTGGATCTCCAGACGGTCGAACTCGGAGACGTGGTGGATGTCGCGGAGGTGCTCCACGCGCGGGTCGGACGCCGGAACGCAGAGCAGCTTGTCGTCGCCGCCCGCCTCGTCGGTCATCCGGAACATCCCGATCGCGCGGCACTTGATCAGACAGCCGGGGAACGTCGGCTCGTCAAGGATCACGAGGGCGTCCAGCGGGTCGCCGTCCTCGCCGAGGGTGTTCTCGACGAAGCCGTAGTCGGCCGGGTAGCTGGTCGAGGTGAAGAGTCGACGGTCGAGGCGGATGCGGCCCGTCTCGTGGTCCACCTCGTACTTGTTCCGCGAACCCTTCGGGATCTCGATGGTGACGTCGAACTCCACGGGTGGCTCCTCCATGATCAACACATGAGTCTGGTGATGCTGTGCCCCTCCGGGCGATGACCCCCGGACCCCCAGCCGAAGGTCTGTCGGTGCCGACCGGGGTGCCATGCTCGCGGCAAGACGCAGTTCTGGTGGTTAAGTGTCCCTCACGCAGGTGTGTGATCGCGAAAGGGGCTGGTGCGAGGTGCCGGAGATGCCGATGATCAAGACATGGCAGCTCGCGGCGGGCGCCGCCGTGGTGGGCCTCGCCCTGGCCGCCGGGGCTGTGGCCGCGGCCGGACCCTGGGACTCGGGCCAGCGTAAGGCCGAACGGGAGTGGGCGGCCGACCGGGGTCCGACAGGTGGCACAGATCACCGCGGCTCGGCGGACGGGCGGCCCACGCCCGCCCCGAGGGCCCCAGGGGTGCTCACCGCCCTCGGCGGCCGACCGACCGCCGCTGCCGCCGCGCCCGGCCAGGCGGCCCCGGACGCGGGCGCGGACGCGCGGCTCGCCGGGGAACTCGGACCCCTGCTCGACGTCCCCGGCCTCGGACCCGTCCGTACCGCCTCGGTCGTCGACCTCGCGACGGGACGGCAGCTGTACGGGATGGGGGCCACGGCGCCGATGACCCCGGCCTCCACCATCAAGATCGCCACCGCCGCGGCCGCCCTGTCCGCGCTCGGCCCCGACCACCGCGTCCCCACCAGGGTCGTCGCCTCCGGCGAGGGCGGGAACACCGTCGTCACCCTGGTCGGCGGCGGCGACGCGAGCCTCGACACCGCCGCCCTGCGCCGACTCGCCGACAGCGCGGCCGCCGCCCTGAAATCGAGCGGAACCGCCTCCGTACGGCTGACGTACGACACCTCCCTCTACCGGGGCCCGCAACTCCACCCGATCGGTGTGAACGGCAACATCGCCGAGGTCACCCCGCTGATGGTCGATCAGGGACGGATCGACCCCAGAACCACCGGAGCGGCGGAACGCAGCGGCGACCCCGCCGGGGACGCGGCCCGGACCTTCGGGAAGCTGCTGGGGGAGCGGGGCGTCAAGACGACCGCCGAGCCCGCGCCCGGCACGCCCCCCACCGGAGCGCGGCGGATCGCCGAGTCCTTCTCCGTTCCGGTCTCCGCGCTGGTCGAACGAATGCTGACCGAAAGCGACAACGACATCGCCGAGTCCCTCGCCCGACAGACCGCCCTCGCGACCGGCGAGGAGGCGAGCTTCGCGGGCGCGGGCCGGGCCGTACGGAACCAACTGGCCCGGCTGAAGGTCCCCTTGGCCGGTGCGCGGTTCGCCGACGGCAGCGGCCTGGATCGCGCGGACCGGGTCTCGGCCGGGCTGCTCACCGCGCTGCTGACCCGGGCCGCCGATCCGGCACGCCCCGGACTGCGCCCGGTTCTCACCGGTCTGCCGGTCGCCGGATTCACCGGGACCCTGGAGTCGCGTTACACGGAGAAGTCGCCCGGCACCGGCCTGGTCCGCGCCAAGACGGGCACGCTGACGGGGGTGAACTCCCTGTCCGGCACGGTCGTCGACCCGGACGGCCGACTCCTCGCCTTCGCCTTCCTCGCGGGCGAGACACCGTCGCGGGACGCGGCCCAGTCGGCCCTGGACGGGCTCGCGGCGGCGCTGGCGTCATGACCGTACGCGCCGGGCGTCCGGAACCGATCCGGAGCGGACGCCCGGCGTACCCGTCACCCGCCTGAGCACCCACCGCGGACCGCTACGGCGGTACCGGCACCACTGAACACGGACTCCGAACCCCTCGTGCCCCACCCCGGAGCGAACCCCGGTCCGCCCTCCGCCCCCACCCGGATCCCGCCCCTGAGCCGACCCCGAGCGCACCCGGATCCCCCTGATCCGCCCCTGAACGGACCCTCGACCCCACCCCCGACCCCACCCCGATCCGGCCGCCGATCCGGCCGCCGGTCCCGCCCGGAACCCGTCGCGCCGGGACCGGGTTCGTCGGGTCACACCCCACCGCCCCGCGGGCCCACCACGTACCGTTGACGCATGACGAGCATCGGTGGTGCCGAGATGGTCGACTGGAATCTCGCCGTGGCGACCGCGACCCGCTTCGTGCGGCCCGGTCCCGACGTGACCAAGGACGAGGCGCGCGCAGTCGTCGCCGAGCTGCGGCGGCATGCCAGGGCCTCCGAGGAGCATGTGCGGGGCTTCACCCGCATGATCCCCGCGAACCACGAACCGGAGGACACCCCCGTCCTCGTCGTGGACCGGGCCGGCTGGGTCAGGGCGAACGTCGCGGGCTTCCGCGAACTGCTCAAACCGCTGCTGGACAAGATGCAGGAACGCCGTTCGGGCGGCCCCACGGGCGCGGTGCTGGGCGCGGTCGGCGGCAAGGTCACCGGCGTCGAGCTGGGCATGCTGCTGTCGTTCCTGGCCTCGCGGGTACTCGGACAGTACGAGACGTTCGCCCCCGCCACCCGTGAGCTGCCCGCGGGCAACGGCGGCGGACGCCTCCTCCTGGTCGCCCCCAACATCGTCCATGTGGAGCGCGAGCTGGAGGTCGACCCGCACGATTTCCGCCTCTGGGTCTGTCTGCACGAGGAGACCCACCGCACCCAGTTCACCGGGGTGCCGTGGCTCCGCGACCATCTGGAGGGAGAGATCCAGTCGTTCCTCGGGCAGACCGAGGTCGACCCCATGACCGTGCTGGAGCGGCTGCGGGAAGCCGCCCAGTCCCTGTCCGGGGCCCGCCCGGAGGGGGAGGAGAACGAGAACGGCCGCTCGATCGTCGAGCTGGTGCAGACGCCCGCACAGCGCGAGATCCTCGGCCGGCTGACCGCCGTCATGTCCCTCCTGGAGGGCCACGCGGACTTCGTGATGGACGGCGTGGGGCCCGACGTGGTGCGCTCGGTCGCCGAGATCCGGGAGAAGTTCCAGCAGCGCAGGGCCCGTGGCGCGAGCCGGCTGGACGTGGCGCTGCGCAAGCTGCTGGGCCTCGACGCCAAGCTGCGCCAGTACCGCGACGGCGAGCGATTCGTGCGGGCCGTCGTGGAGGAGGTCGGCATGGACGGCTTCAACCGGGTGTGGACCTCCCCGAACACCCTCCCCACCAAGGCGGAGATCGCTAAACCGGCGGACTGGGTCGCACGGGTGCACCGCAAGGCGGATTCGTGACCCTCAGTGGTCCGTGCGCCCTCCCGGAAGCGAAGAGACGCCCCCTGGGAGGGCACAGCATCACCCATCCGAGGGACCGTAGGCGCTGGGATAGGCGTGCAATGCTCGGGGAACGGCTCGGTTCTGTCACCATCGACGCACTCTGAGTGACTGAACTCCGAGTGGCCGGACCCGGAGACGTTCGCTGCTCCGGTCTCCGGCCGAGGCAGCACCGAGGCACCCCCCAAACTCTTCACGAAGGGCACCGGACATGGGTCCCCATCCTGCGGTCGCGGCGATACGCCTGGCGGTCCGCCGCGTACTCCACGACGTACTGACCGAACACGCCGAGCGGTGCGCGCGCCTGAGTCACGCGGCCTCCTCCCCGCGCCAGGAGCGCCCGGGAGCCGCCCGATCCGACGCGCCCCCGGCCCCCTCCCGCCACGAGGCCCGTCACCCGGCCTCCCCGGCCTCCTCGCCATTCCCCACCTCCCCGCGCTCCGGCGCCCCCGCGGCCTCCGCCCTGCCGCGCCCGTCGACCTCCTCATCGGGACGGCTGCCCGGCCTCCCCGCCGGCGTCCCCGCCCCCCTCGTCCTCGTGGCCTGCTCCGGCGGGTCCGACTCGATGGCCCTCGCCTCCGCCCTCGCCTTCGAGGCCCCCAAACTCTCCGTCCGCGCCGGCGGCGTCACCGTCGACCACGGCCTCCAGGACGGCTCCGACCTGCGCGCCGCCGAGGTCGCGAGCCGTCTCGCCGCCATGGGCCTGGACCCCGTCGAGTCCGTCTCCGTCCGCGTCGGCCGTGACGGCGGCCCCGAGGCCGCCGCCAGAGACGCCCGCTACGGAGCCCTCGACGCCGCCGCCGAACGCCACGGCGCCGCGGCCGTACTGCTCGGCCACACCCGCGACGACCAGGCGGAGACCGTCCTGCTGGGTCTCGCGCGGGGCTCCGGGATCCGCTCGCTGTCCGGGATGGCCGCCGTGTCCGGGACGTACGGCCGCTACCGCCGCCCCTTCCTCCAGCTCGACCGCCAGACCGTGCGCAAGGCGTGCATGGTCCAATCGCTGCCCGTCTGGGACGACCCCCACAACGCCGACCCCGCCTACACGCGCTCACGGCTGCGCCACGAAGGACTGCCCGCCCTGGAGAAGGCGCTCGGCAAGGGCGTCGTCGAGGCCCTCGCCCGTACCGCGCAGCTCTCCCGCGACGACGCCGACGCCCTCGACACCTGGGCCGCCGACGTGGACTCCTCCGTACGGGACGAGGCCGGACAGCTGGAGTGCGCCAAGCTGTACGCGCTGCCGCCCGCCGTGCGCCGACGGGTGCTGCGCCGGGCCGTGATCGACGCCGGCGCTCCCGCCGGTTCGCTGTTCGCCCGTCACGTCGAGGAAGTGGACCGGCTGATCACCGGCTGGCGGGGCCAGGGAGCCATCAATCTGCCGGGCCGCGTCGAGGCGCGGCGGCAGAGTGGCAGACTGGTCATCCGGCAAGGCTGACGAGGTCGCGGCGCGAATACCGCGGCCGACGTCATCCGGGAGCCCTTCCACCGGGGCGTCCGGACCCCGGCGAGAGAAAGCGACCGCGTGAACGAGAAGGACATGGGCACCGACCTCCAGTCGGTGCTCATCACCAAGGAAGAGATCGACGCGAAACTGGCGGAGCTGGCCGCGAAGATCGACGCTGAGTACGCGGGCAGGGATCTTCTCCTCGTCGGTGTCCTCAAGGGCGCCGTCATGGTGATGGCGGATCTGGCGCGCGCGCTCTCCACCCCGGTCACCATGGACTGGATGGCGGTCTCCTCGTACGGCGCGGGCACCCAGTCCTCCGGCGTCGTCCGGATTCTCAAGGACCTCGACACCGACATCAAGGGCCGTCACGTCCTGATCGTCGAGGACATCATCGACTCCGGGCTCACGCTTTCGTGGCTGCTCTCCAACCTCGGATCGCGCGAGCCCGCCTCCATCGAGGTGTGCACTCTGCTCCGTAAGCCGGATGCCGCGAAGGTCGCGATCGACGTGAAGTGGATCGGCTTCGACATTCCGAATGAGTTCGTTGTCGGTTATGGGCTTGATTACTCGGAGAAGTACCGCAATCTTCCTTTCGTCGGCACGCTCGCGCCGCATGTCTACGGTGGCTGACAACCCTTGCCACCTGCGCCGATACCACGGCACACCCCAGCGGGAACCAAGCGGGCCCTCTCGCCGTTGAAGCATGGGAGGACGGGTTTGTCAGCCGGAGCGTGCGGTCACGGTCGCGATGCTGAGGTACCGTCCGAAGAACAGTCTTTTCTCACAGCAGCATTTACCTACGGGCAGGAGGGACGGGGCGATTCCGCTCCGTATGGATGGACGTGAAGCGATACTTCCGTGGGCCGGTCATGTGGATCGTGCTGGCCGTCCTCGCCGTGGTCGTGGTGATGCAAGTCGTCAACTCGTCGGGCGGCTATAAGACGGTCGACACCGGCCAAGTGATCCAGGCGATCGACAGGAACCAGGCCAATGAAGTCCGACTGACCACCGGCGACGATCAGATCATCAAGGTCGATCTCAAGGACGGCCAGAAGGTCGACGGCAAGGACAAGATCCAGGCGAGCTACATCGGCACCCAGGGCGCCGACCTCGCGACGAAGCTGCAGCAGAAGTTCGAGGCCGGTGACATCCCTAAGGGGTACACGGTCTCGCCGACGAAGCAGAGCCCGTTCCTCTCGATTCTGCTTTCGCTGCTGCCCTTCGTGCTGATCGTGCTGGTCTTCCTGTTCCTGATGAATCAGATGCAGGGCGGCGGCTCCCGAGTGATGCAGTTCGGGAAGTCCAAGGCCAAGCTGATCACCAAGGACACTCCCAAGACGACCTTCGCCGATGTGGCGGGGGCCGATGAAGCCGTCGAGGAACTCCACGAGATCAAGGAGTTCCTCCAGGAGCCGGCGAAGTTCCAGGCCGTCGGCGCGAAGATCCCCAAGGGCGTGCTGCTGTACGGTCCGCCCGGCACGGGCAAGACCCTGCTCGCGCGCGCCGTCGCCGGCGAGGCGGGCGTCCCCTTCTACTCCATCTCCGGTTCCGACTTCGTCGAGATGTTCGTCGGCGTCGGCGCCTCCCGAGTGCGCGACCTCTTCGAGCAGGCCAAGGCGAACGCTCCGGCGATCGTCTTCGTCGACGAGATCGACGCCGTCGGCCGGCACCGCGGCGCGGGCCTCGGCGGCGGTCACGACGAGCGCGAGCAGACGCTGAACCAGCTCCTCGTCGAGATGGACGGCTTCGACGTGAAGGGCGGCGTGATCCTGATCGCCGCCACGAACCGGCCCGACATCCTCGACCCGGCGCTGCTGCGTCCCGGCCGCTTCGACCGGCAGATCGCCGTCGACCGCCCCGACATGCAGGGCCGTCTGGAGATCCTCAAGGTCCACCAGAAGGGCAAGCCGGTCGCCCCGGACGTCGACCTCGGCGCCGTCGCCCGTCGCACGCCCGGCTTCACCGGCGCGGACCTGTCGAATGTGCTGAACGAGGCCGCGCTGCTCACCGCGCGTACCGACAAGAAGCTCGTCGACAACCAGGCGCTGGACGAGGCGATCGACCGCGTGGTCGCGGGCCCGCAGAAGCGGACCCGGATCATGTCGGAGAAGGAGAAGAAGATCACCGCGTACCACGAGGGCGGCCACGCCCTGGTCGCGGCGGCTTCCCCGAACTCCGACCCGGTCCACAAGATCACGATTCTGTCCCGCGGCCGGGCCCTCGGATACACGATGGTCCTCCCCGACGAGGACAAGTACTCGACCACGCGGAACGAGATGCTCGACCAGCTGGCGTACATGCTGGGCGGGCGCGCGGCCGAGGAGCTGGTCTTCCACGACCCGACCACGGGCGCGGCGAACGACATCGAGAAGGCGACGGCCACGGCCCGCGCGATGGTCACGCAGTACGGCATGACCGAGCGGCTCGGCGCGATCAAGTTCGGCGGCGACAACACCGAGCCCTTCCTGGGCCGGGAGATGTCACACCCGCGGGACTACTCCGAAGAGGTCGCCGCGCTGGTCGACGAAGAGGTCAAGAAGCTCATCGAGACCGCGCACAACGAGGCGTGGGAGATCCTCGTCGAGAACCGTGACGTCCTCGACAACCTGGTGCTCCAGCTTCTGGAGAAGGAGACGCTGGGCAAGGAGCAGATCGCCGAGATCTTCTCGACGATCGTGAAGCGCCCGGCCCGCCCGGCGTGGACCGGCTCCGCCCGCCGTACCCCCTCCACCCGCCCGCCGGTCCTCTCCCCCAAGGAGCTGGCCCTCACCAACGGTGCCAACGGCACGCCGACGGAGACCGGGCCCGGCGTGGAGATCGGCCCGGAGGAGCGTCCCGAAAGCTGACGCTGTCTCCCTGGTCACACCCGTACCGGGATGGCTGCCGCGTCCCCCCAGGTTCTAGCCTGGGGGGACGCGGCATTCGTATGACCGTCGTCGCATGACCGCGCAGTGCGGAGCAGAGGAACGAGGCACAGATGACCAACCCGGTGACACTGGACGGCGAGGGCACGATCGGCGAGTTCGACGAGAAGCGTGCCGAGAACGCCATTCGCGAACTCCTCATCGCGGTCGGGGAGGACCCGGACCGCGAGGGGCTGCGGGAGACGCCGGCGCGGGTGGCCCGTGCGTACAAGGAGATATTCGCCGGGCTGCGGCAGCAGCCCTCCGACGTTCTGACCACGACGTTCGACCTCGGTCACGACGAGCTGGTCCTGGTGAAGGACATCGAGGTGATGAGTTCCTGCGAACACCATCTCGTTCCCTTCGTGGGCGTCGCCCACGTCGGCTACATCCCCTCCTCCGACGGCAAGATCACGGGCCTCTCCAAGCTGGCCCGCCTCGTCGACGTCTTCGCCCGCCGCCCCCAGGTCCAGGAACGCCTCACCACCCAGATCGCGGATTCGCTGATGGAGATTCTCGAACCTCGCGGTGTCATCGTCGTCGTGGAATGCGAGCACATGTGCATGACCATGCGCGGCGTCCGCAAGCCCGGCGCGAAGACGATCACCTCCGCGGTCCGCGGCCAACTCCGCCACCCGGCCACCCGCAACGAGGCCATGAGCCTGATCATGGCCCGCTGACCCCCCGCCCCTGCCTGCTCCCCAGGCCCCGAGCCTCACCCCAGGGGCCCGAGTTTCGCGACTCTGGCAATCCCCGGGGGCGTGCCGTTCTTGCCCCCTCTGGGAGGGGCGGGAGCCTCACCTTGATCCCGAGTTTCACGACTCTGGCAATCCCCGGGGGCGGGCCGTTCTGGTCCCCTTCTGGCAGCGGGCGGGAGCCTCACCCCAGGGGCCCGAGTTTCGCGACACCGGCAAAACCGCGAGAGCGGGCCGTTCTTGTCTCCCCCAGTAGGGGGTGTGCAGGGTCGTCCCCGCAGGGGATCGGCGGCAAGTCCGGGGTTCCCGTACGAGACACCTGTATGCCGCCGACCCCGAGGAGTCGAGCCCGGAGGACCCCCGAACCCGAACCGAACAAGACCCCGCGCCCCTCGCGGCAGCAAGCGACCCGCACCCGACAAGCCCCCACACTCCTTGCGGCAGCGGGCAACCCGCACTCGACGAGTGCCCGCGCGCCCTGCGACGGCAGGCGCCCCGAGGGACCCGAGTTTCGCGTTTCCGGCGAACTCCGGGGGTGGGCCGTTCCCGTCCGCCTCTGGGAGGGGGTGTGCAGGGTCGTCCCCGCAGGGGATCGGCGGCAAGTTCGGGGTTCGTGACTGTTGTGCCTGTATGCCGCCGACCCCGAGGAGTCGAGCCCGGAGGACCCCCGGACCCGAACGGGACGAGCCCTCACGCCCCTTGCGGCAGCAGGCAACCCGCATTGCACGAGCGCCCGCACCACCCGCGCCCGCAGGCAACCCGCACCACCGCGCCCGCAAGCAACCCGCACCCCCCCGCGCGGCCAAGCGCCCCGCGCCCCGCGCTACGCGTGCACGTGCCCCCGCCCCGAAGGCCCGTTCTCAGGGTCCTCGGGGAGTTTGCAGACCCGTTCGAGGAACAGCGCCGCCGCGATCACCGCGATCCCCGCCAGCACCGAGAAGCCCGCGTAAATCGCCTGGTCCCGACGGGCGGGAATGTCCAGGGACCCCAGGAGAAAGACCCCCACGCCGCCGTACATTCCGGACACCAGCGCCGCCACCAACGCACTCGCCTGCCCGAAGACGACCGCTCGCGCCGCCATGAGCGGCTCGACCCCCTTGGCACCCGGCCGCCGCTCCCGCTGCGCCTTGAGGCGGGACCGCAGGGACAGCGCCGTCGCCGTCAGGATCGCCGCGATCACGGCGAGCACGATCGGCGCGGCCAGCGGCACGCTCGGCAGCGTGCCGAACGTCTCCCACAGACGCGCGCCCGCCCACGACAGCACCCCCGCCCCGGCGAAGAGACCGGCCAGCACCCCGAGCCGTAGCTGCTTCACCGAGAGCACACGTCCTTCCCCTGCTTGCGTCTGCGTCTACTGCTGCGTCTACTGGTGTTTCCGCCGCTGACGGTAGAGCCTAACGATTCCTACTCGGGCAGTCGCAGTTCCAGGTCGGCACGGGCGGAAACGCCCTCCCGACCGACCCCGTCCAGCAGCCCCGCGACCGGTCCCTGTCCCGGAATCTGCGCGTCCGGGTCCACGTCGTGCCAGGGTGCGAGCACAAAGGCCCGTTGGTGCGCTCGCGGATGGGGCAGTGTCAGCGAAGGGTCGTCCGAGACGACGTCCGCGTACGCCACGATGTCGACGTCTATCGTGCGCGGGCTCCACCTCTCCTCCCGCACCCGTTCGAACGCTTCCTCGATCGCCTGCCCGCGCTCCAGGAGTGACTGAGGCGGAAGGGTGGTCTTCACGACGACCACCGCGTTGAAGTAGGAGGGCTGGGAGCCGGGGTCCACGCCCCACGGCTCGGTCTCGTAGACGGGGGACACGGCCTTGACGCGGAGACCGGGAGTGTCCTCCAGCGCGTCGATCGCGCCCTGGAGGGTCTCCAGCCGGTTGCCGAGGTTCGATCCGAGGGAGATGACGGCCCGCCGGGGGTTGGACAGGGTGACGTCGGCCGCGTCGACCTGCTCCACGACGGACGCGGGCACGGGCTGGACAGTGGGGTCGCTCATACACGGCTCCGGTTGATCGTCACGGTCACATCGTCGAACGGCACCGTGATCGGAGCGTCCGGTTTGTGCACGACGACCTCGACCTCCTCGACGCCGTCGTGCTTCAGGCACTGCTGTGCGATCCGCTCCGCCAGCGTCTCGATCAGGTCGACCGGGTCGCCCTCGACGACGGCGACGACCTCCTCCGCCACGATGCCGTAGTGCACGGTCTTCGCCAGGTCGTCGTGGGCGGCGGCGGGCCGGGTGTCGAGACCGAGGACCAGATCCACGATGAAGGTCTGGCCCTCCTCGCGCTCCCTGGGGAAGACGCCATGGTGCCCGCGGGCCTTGAGGCCGCGCAGCGCGACACGATCCACGCGAATCACTCCTGCTGTCGTAGGTCTGAGGGCATCCGGTCGCGCATGCGCGACCCCTCTGCCCCCTTTGAATCTACCTGCGAGCACTGACACCCCTTGCCCATGGGTGGCCAACAGAGGGACGGCCCGTGGCCGCGTGGCACTCCCACGCCTCGGCCCGGCGCCCCGAAAGGCGGCCACGTCGGACCCCGCCGCCGGACGACCCCCGTGCCCAGTGCCGCCGGACGACCCCCGTGCCCAGTGCCGACCGCGCCGGGACGGAAGCGCGCGCTCCACCGAGCCGGCTCAGGACGTGGACTCTTCCTCCGGGCCGTCTTCCTCGTCGGTCTCCGTCAGTACGGGAGACCCGTGGTGCGACCAGAGCTTCCAGCCTTCAGGGGTGCGCAGAAACACATTCGTGGCGACCACGAGCTGCCCGACGAGGGGTCCCAGCTCCCCGGCCTCCTCCGCCGGACCGCCGCTGAGGATGTTCTCCGTGCAGGTCACCAGCGCGGTGTCGCCGGTGACGCTCACCTTCACATCGGTGAGGAAGAACTGGATGTACTCGGTGTTCGACATGATCAGCGCATACGAACGCAGCACCTCACCGCGTCCGGAGAGCACCGGCCAGCCGGGATGGACGCAGGAGACCTCGTCGTCGAGCCAGAGCCGCGAGAGGGCCGCGAAGTCCCCGCGCTCCATCGTCTCGTAGAACGTGGTGTTGGCTTCTTCGACCACTTCGACATCGGTACGGTTCACCGCGCGGCCTCGACGGCGTGTGCGACCCGCACGGCGTCGGCCGTGGCCCGTACCTCATGGACGCGGACGGCCCACGCGCCCTCGTGCGCGGCGATCGCGGACACCGCGGCGGTGGCTGCGTCGCGTTCTCTGGCCCGTGGCGGAGCGCCGTCCTTCGCGTCCTTCGCCAGTACGTGTCCCAGGAACCGTTTGCGGGACGCGGCGACGAGCAGCGGGCGGCCCATGGTGTGGAAGTCCCGGATGTGGGCGACGAGGGCGAGATCGTGGCCGGCGTCCTTGGCGAAGCCGAGACCGGGGTCGAGGATGATGCGCTCGGGCGGGATCCCGCCGTCGACGACGGCGTCCATCCGGTCGCGCAGTTCCGCGATGACCTCGGCGACGACGTCCTCGTACACGGCGCGGCTGTTCATGTCCTCGCTGAAGCCGCGCCAGTGCATGACGACGAAGGGGACACCGGCGGAGGCGACGGCCGGGACCATGGCGGGGTCCGCGAGCCCGCCGCTGACGTCGTTGACGAGTACGGCGCCGGCCGCGACGGCCCGGTCGGCGACGGTGGCACGCATGGTGTCGACCGAGACGGTGACGCCTTCGGCGGCGAGACCGCGCACGACGGGGATGACACGGCGCAGCTCCTCGTCCTCGTCCACCCGGCTCGCGCCGGGCCTGGTGGACTCACCGCCGACGTCGATGAGATCGGCGCCGTCGGCGACGAGACCGAGTCCGCGCTTGACGGCGGCGGTGGTGTCGAACCAGCGTCCGCCGTCGGAGAACGAGTCCGGCGTCACATTGACGACCCCCATGACCGCGCAGCGATCCCACTCCGGCAACCCAGCCAACGTACTCATAGATCCAGCCTAGTGCTGTGACCGGAAACGTTCATGGGCCCCGCGCGGCGCCCCGTCTCACGCCGCCCGCATGTTCTCCCCCGTCCCTGTCCCTGTAGTCGGACCCTCCGTGCCCGGAGCTGTGGTACCCGCCTTCGAACCTGTCCCCGAACCTGCCGAACCCCCCGAACCTGCCGAACCCCCCGGACCCGCCGTCCCCGTCCCCGTCCGCGCCGTCACCGGCAGCACATGCGCGCACGGTCGCCCCGCCCGCGCCTTGCGCCGTCGCGCGAACGGCCGCGGCATCGCCAGCGTCACGAAGCCCTCCGCCTGCATCGCGGCGAAGCCGATCCGCGGCAGGTGCCGCTTGCTGTGGAACACCACGAACCGCGGCTCCCAGCGGGGCCGGAACTTCGCGTTGAACTTGTAGAGGGACTCGATCTGGAACCAGCGGGAGAGGAAGACGAGCAGCCAGCACCATTTCCGCAGCACCGGTCCCGCGCCGATCTTCTCGCCACGGGCGAGGGCCGAGCGGAACATCGCGAAGTTCAGGGAGACGCGGTCGATCTTCAGATCCGGCGCGGCCTGGAGAGCCGCGACGATCAGAAGCTCGTTCATACCGGGATCGGCCGAGCGGTCGCGCCGCATCAGCTCCAGGGACATGCCGTCCGTACCCCACGGCACGAAGTGGATGATCGCCTTCAGGTCTCCGTACGGGGCCGTGGCGCCATCGTCGGCCGTCTTGTGCGCGGTGGCGATCACCGCGTCCTGGTCGGACGGGTCGCCGATCCGCCCCAGCGCCATGGAGAAGCCGCGCTCGGTGTCGGTGCCGCGCCAGTGCGCGGCGGCGCGGCGGATCCGTTCCAGTTCCTCGCCGGAGAGGTCCCGGGCACGCCGTACGCGAGTGGTGTACCCGTTGCGCTCAATGCGCTTCACCATCTGCCGTACGTTCCGCATCGCGCGCCCGCCGAGCGAGAAATCCGCTACGTCCACCACCGCCTCGTCGCCCAGCTCCAGTGCGTCCAGACCGGTCTCACGGGTCCAGACCTCGCCTCCGGTCTCCGAGCAGCCCATCACGGCGGGGGTCCAGGAGTGGGCCTTGGCCTCGTCCATGAAGCGTTCGATCGCGCCGGGCCACGCCTCCACGTCGCCGATGGGGTCGCCGCTGGCGAGCATCACTCCGGAGACGACGCGGTAGCAGACGGCCGCCTTGCCGCTGGGGGAGAAGACCACGCCCTTGTCGCGGCGGAGGGCGAAGTGGCCGAGGGAGTCCCGGCCGCCGTGGCGGGCGAGGAGATCGCGCAGCCGGCGTTCGTCGTCCTCGGTGAGGCGCGCGGCCGGGTGCTCGGGCCGGAGGGCCAGATAGATGGTGGTGACCGCGGTCAGCAGACCGAGCGCGCCGAGGGAGTACGCGACGGTCCAGGAGTCGTTGCCGCTGTAGTCGATCGGGCCCTCGAAGCCGACGAGCCCGTACAGCGTGTGCTCCAGCCGGTCCGTCAGGCTCGGGCTGCCGATCTCGTTGCCCGGGTGCGTGCTGACGACGGCCAGGCCGAGCCCGAGCGAGGCGGCGCCCATGAGGACGAAGTTGGCGAGCGCCTTCCACCGGCTGCGGGGATCGGGCAGAGCCGCGAACTGGTCGCGATGACGCAGCAGCAGCACGAGGACGGTCAGGGAGATCACCGCGCCGACGACCGAGTGCCGGTAGACGAACTGCACGGCGGCTCCCGCCGGCAGCAGGAACACGGCGGCCCGCCAGGCCCGGCGTTTGCGGCGCTTGAGCCCGTGCGCGAGCAGCAGAAGCAGTATGCCGACGCTCAACGAGAGCGCGGCGGCGAAGGGCCCGATGGCTCCGGGGAGCACCTCGACGAGCGCGTGCGCGCGGCTGTGCCGGAAGCGCGGAGCGATTCCCGCGACGATGTCGATCAGGCCGATCAGGGTGCAGACCGTGCCGACGAGGGTGGGAACGGAGGAGGGCCGGGGGCCGCGCAGTATCCGCCGTACCCGGCCGTCCTCCGCCAGGCTCCGGCGTACCCAATCAGGAACCAATCGTGATTTGTCGCCATCTTCCGCTACAGACATCGCTTCCCGTGATTCCGCGAGAGTTTCCGTGGGTCCGACGGCCGTCGCTCGTTCGTCGCCGGTCGGGTCATGGGCCGTGGCGCGTGGTCCGAAGGCGGTTGGTGGACCGACTGCGGGTTGATTCGCGCCCTCTAGGACGGAGGTTCCGGGGGGTCGGTTCACTCTTCTTCACAGAAAATTCTCATCTCAGGGGGCTTGTACGTTCATGGGTCTGACCAGTTCCGCAGTCCTGGCCTCGGCGATCGTGGTGGCGGTGCTGTTGTTCGCGGGGACCGTCCGGTTCTGGCCGCGGCTGGCCGGACGCGGCCCGCGCGCGGGCGCCGGACGGGTCGGTGTGCTGCTGGTGACTCAGCTGGCGCTGTTCGCGGCGGTGGGCCTCGCGGCGAACAACGCGTTCCTCTTCTACGGATCCTGGGCCGACCTCTTCGGCCGGGAACAGAAGCTCGGGGTCGTGGTCGACCATTCGGCCGGGGGCGAGCGGATCAAGGTGGTGAAGGAGCTGCGGCTCGACGTGCCGGGCGGATCACGGCCCGAGAGGGGCGGGCGGATCCAGAAGGTCGTGGTGGCGGGCGAGAAGTCGCGGATCGACAGCCCGGCGTATGTCTATCTGCCACCCGAGTACTTCCAGGCGGAGTACGCGAAGAGCACCTTCCCCGCCGCGGTCGTGCTGACCGGCTATCCGGGCACGGCGGAGAACCTGATCAAGGGGCTGCGGTATCCGAGCACGGCGTACCGGCTGGTGAAGGAGGGGAGGATGCGGCCGATGATCCTGGTCATGCTGCGGCCGACGGTCGCGCCGCCGAGGGACACGGAGTGCGTGGACATTCCGGGTGGGCCGCAGACCGAGACCTTCTTCGCGCGGGATCTGCCCAAGGCGGTCTCGGGGACGTACCGGGTCGGCGCCGAACCGCGGAACTGGGGGTTCATCGGCAATTCGACCGGCGGCTACTGCGCGCTGAAGATCGCTCTGCACCATCCGGACCGGTTCTCCGCGGGCGCCGGGCTCTCGGCGTACTACCAGGCCGCCGACGACCTGACGACCGGCGATCTCTTCCACGGTGACGAGGCGGCGCGGAAACGCGCCGATCTGCTGTGGAGCCTCGACCATCTGCCGCAGGGGAAGTCGTCCTTCCTGGTCACCAGTTCCAGATCGGGGGAGGGCAACCTGAAGCCGACCCTGCGCTTCATCGACAAGGTGAGGCCGCCCGCGCGCGTCTCGTCGATCATGCTGGACAGCGGTGGTCACAACTTCACCACCTGGCGGCGGGAGATCCCGCCCACGCTGGTCTGGATGAGCGGCCGGCTCAGCGCTACGTGACGGGTCCGGCGCCTCCGGTGGTGTCGGCGGCTCCGGTGTCCCCGGTGGCGTCGGCCGTCCCCGTGGCGTCGGCGGCTCCGGCCGACGTGACCGATGCGACAGTCGCGGCCGGTGGGACCGTGGCGATCGACTCCAGTTCGACCTCGGTACGGGAGATGTCCTGGGCGTCCGCGTCGATCGACCGCCGCAGCGCCTCGTGCAGCTTCGCCGGGGTCAGCACGCCGAGGAAGTGCCCCGTCTCCTCCTCGTCGATCACGGCGATCCACCCCGCGTCGTGCTGGAGCATGGTCGCGAACGCCTGCTTGAGGGATGCGCCGAGCGGCAGCCAGGCGTCCATCCGGCGCGCGTGCTCCCGTACGGCGCCCTTGGCGCGGGCGTTCTCCGCCGAGATCCAGCCGTGCAGATTCTCCTCGCGGTCCAGGACGACGGCCCAGCGCGCTCCGAGTTCCCTGGGCAGCGCGTCATCGAGGTGGACGACGGGCGGCTGCTCCAGGTCGCTCTCCTCGATGGGCGTCACCGAGAGCCGCTTGAGGCCCCGGTCCGCGCCGACGAAGTCCGCGACGTACGGCGTCGCCGGTGTGCCGAGCACGGCCGCCGGCGCGTCGAACTGCTCGATCCGGCCCTGCCCGTAGACGGCGATACGGTCCCCGAGGCGTACGGCCTCCTCGATGTCGTGGGTCACGAAGAGGACGGTCTTGCGGACCTGGGACTGGAGCTTGAGGAACTCGTTCTGGAGGTGCTCGCGCACCACCGGGTCGACCGCGCCGAAGGGCTCGTCCATCAGCAGGACGGGCGGATCGGCCGCGAGCGCGCGGGCCACGCCGACGCGCTGCCGCTGCCCTCCGGAGAGCTGCTCGGGGTAGCGGTCGCCGTAGACCCTCGGGTCCAGGCCGACCAGATCCAGGAGCTCGGCGGCACGGGCCCGCGCCTTGGAGCGCTGCCAGCCGAGGAGGTGGGGGACGGTCGCCGTGTTGTCGAGGACCGTCTTGTGCGGGAAGAGGCCGACCTGCTGGATGACATAGCCGATACGGCGGCGCAGCCGGACCGGGTCGACGGAGGATATGTCCTCTCCGTCCACGAAAATCCGGCCGCTGCTGGGCTCGATCAGCCGGTTGACCATCTTCATGGTGGTGGTCTTGCCGCAGCCGGACGGTCCGACGAGCGTGACCAGTTCGCCCTCGGCGACCTCGAACGACAGATCGTCCACGGCTGTCGTCCCGTCCGGATACCGCTTGGTGACATGCTCGAAACGGATCATGGTTCCCCATTGTGACGGGTGCTGTGTGAAGGCCATGTTGCCGCCGTGTGGCGGTCCTCCGCGATTGTCAGTGCTCAGCGTTAGGGTCACCAGACATACGTTCGGCATGCGGCCGGCGCGCGGATCGATCGCCTTCCTGAGACGATCCGGGTGCGGTGGGCATGGGTTCCGCGTGGGTGGGGAGGTGGGGAGGCATGAGTGTGCGACTGGCCGCGCAGAGCTGTCTGGCGGCCAATGACTGGATCTGCGGCGAGTACCTCCGCACGCGCGGTGAGGAGTTGACCGACGCGACCGTCCAGCATGTGTGGATCACCGTGCTCTCGGTGCTGATCGGTCTCGCCGTGGCGTTTCCGCTGGCGCTGCTCGCACGGGCGAAGCCCGCCTTCGCCGGCCCCGTGCTCGGTCTCACGACCCTGCTCTACACGATTCCGTCGCTGGCGATGTTCTCGCTGCTGCTGCCGGTCTTCGGACTCTCGGCGGCGCTGGTCGTGACGGGTCTGGTGCTGTACTCGCTCACCATTCTCGTACGGAACATCATGGCCGGTCTCGAAGCGGTGCCCGCCGAGGCGCGGGAAGCGGCGCGCGGCATGGGATACGGGCCGGGGCGGCTGCTCTGGGAGGTCGAACTGCCACTGGCGCTGCCCGCGCTGATGGCGGGCCTGCGCATAGCCACCGTCTCGACCGTCGCCCTGACGACGGTCGGCGCGCTCGTCGGCAAGGGCGGGCTCGGCAATCTCATCGACGACGGGGTGCAGACCACCTTCAAGGCGCAGGTGCTGACGGCGTCCGTGCTCTGTGTGCTGCTCGCGGTGGTCGCCGATCTGCTGCTGCTCGGTTTGCAGCGACTGCTGACCCCCTGGACCCGCGTACACAGGGCCGCTCAGGAGCACGCGGTCAAGGGGGCGAACTGATGGGGGTGCTGGCGGACGCCTGGACCTGGCTCACCACCGGATCCAACTGGTCGGGGGAGAGCGGTGTCTGGCACCGGCTGGGCGAGCACATCTACGTCAGCGGGGTGGCGCTCGGGCTGGCCTGCGCGATAGCCCTGCCGATCGCGTTCTGGCTGGGGCATCTGGGCAAGGGGGGCGCGCTCGCGGTCAACATCTCCAACGCGGGCCGGGCGATACCGGTGTTCGCCGTGCTCGCGCTCTTCATGCTCACCCCCCTCAGAAGCGCGGGTTACGCTCCGACGATCATCGCCCTGGTGCTGTTCGCCGTGCCGCCGCTGCTCACCAACGCGTATGTGGGGATGCGGGAGGTGGACCGTGCGGTGGTGGAGGCGGCGCGGGGGATGGGGATGTCGGGTCCGCAGCTCTTCCTCCGGGTCGAACTGCCGCTGGCCTACCCGCTGCTGATGACGGGGCTGCGCTCGGCCGCGGTGCAGGTCGTCGCCACGGCCACCATCGCGTCGATGGTGGGGCAGGGCGGCCTCGGCCGGATCATCACCGCAGGGTTCAATACGTACAACACCCCGCAGGTCGTGGCGGGCGCACTGCTGGCGGCGCTGCTCGCGCTGGCGGTGGAGGGGGTGCTGGTGGCGGCGGACCGGCTGATCGACCCGCGCCGCAGGTCCCTTCAGCCCGTGACGCGTACGACGGCGGTCTGACCGTGTCCCGCCCCAGGCGAACTCCTGCCCCGTGAAATCCGGCTCCCCCTTCGAAACCGCAGAACGGCAGTACCGCAGAACCCTAGAACCCCAGAACCGTCGGCCGTTTCCGGAATGGCAAGCTCCACAAGTCCGGGATGGTGAACCACGGAACCGGAAAACCCCGAAACCCAGAACCCCGCAACCGCGCAACTGTCACAACCACGCGGTCGTACAACTGCCATAACCGCACAATCCCGAAAGCCCCGACCCTCAAACGCCGGAGCCCGTCAACCTCGGAACCCGGCGACCTCGGTACCTCGCAACCTCGCAGCCCTGAAAAATCCGAACTGTTGAACGGAGTACGAGTCATGAACAAGCCCTCGCGAATCGCGGGAGCGGTACTCGCCGCGCTGACCCTCGCGGGTTCCCTCGCCGCGTGCGGTGGCGGCGACAGCCTCGAAAAATCGGAGAACGGATCCGGATCAGGCGGCGGTTCGGGCGGAAAGGGCTCACTCGTCATAGGCTCCGCGTCCTTCACCGAGTCCAAGGTGCTCGCCGAGCTGTACGCGCAGATCCTGGCCGACGCCGGTTATAAGACCTCCGTGACGACGGTGAAGAACCGCGAGCTGTACGAGCCCTCGCTGGAGAAGGGCGAGATCGACGTCGTACCCGAATACGCGGCGACGCTCGCCGAATTCCTCAACGCGAAGGCGAACGGGCCCAAGGCCCCCGACGAGAAGCCCGTCGCCTCCTCCGATGTGACCGCCACCGTCGCCGCGCTGACGCGGCTCGCGGAGCCGCGCGGGCTGAAGGTGCTCCCGGCGGGCGAGGCCGTCGATCAGAACGCGTTCGCCGTCAGCAGGGAATTCGCCGAGAAGAACAACCTCAAGACCCTTTCCGATCTTGGTAAGTCGAAGCTCAAGGTCAAGATCGCGGCGGGCGACGAGTGCGAGGTGCGACCCTTCTGCGCGCCGGGGTTGAAGAAGACGTACGGTATTGATGTCACGGGCATCGACCCCAAGGGCGTCGGCACCCCGCAGTCCAAGCAGGCGGTCAGGGACGGCACCGATCAACTGGTGCTGACCACGACCACCGACGCCGTCATCGACGGGCTTGTCTTCCTCGACGACGACAAGAAGCTCCAGAACGCGGACAACGTCCTGCCGGTGGTCAATGCCAAGGACGCGGGAAGCGCGGAGATAGCCGCCGCGCTCGACAAGGTGACCAAGGCCCTGACCACGGAGGACCTGGCGGAGTTGAACCGCAAGGTGGACTCGGAGCGGGCCAAGCCCGAGGACGCGGCCAAGGCGTATCTGGAGTCCAAGGGCCTTCTGAAGAAGTAGTCGACGGGCGGCCCCGGGGCCCCTGAGGCCCCGGGTTTCCCTTCGGTATCAGAGCGGAAGTGGCGGTGAGGAAACCGGGGAGGGACGGTCCGCCGTTCTCGCCCGCTTGTTTTCCGGCTTACCGGAACGTTATTTGCCGACCCGACATCCCATTCGGCGGCGGCACACGGTAAATTTCCCACCATGCCCCGTGGACGCCACCGCCATTCCCCTCCCCTGCACAGGCTGCTGCCGCCTTCGGTGGTCGCCGGAGCGTCGGTACTGAGTGCCGCCGGCGCGTGGTTTCTCTCGGAACCGGCCTTGCTCCGAACCCTGACCGCGGCCGCCGCGGCCGCGGCGGTCAGCGGCGCCTTTCTGATGCGCAGTTGGGACCGGTCCGCCGGACGCGCGGTCGCCGACCTCACCAGGGGACGTGCCAGCGACGCCTGGCAGGCGGAGGAGCGCATAGCCGAACTGGAGACGGACGTCGAGGAGTCGCGCGAGCTGCGCGCCAAGCTCGACGCGAAGCTCCGTTCCAAGCGGGTCGAACTGGCCGCGCTCCGTGGTGAGCACGCCGAACTGCTGCGCCGGTACGCCACCGCCGAGACCGAGCGGGCCAGCGCCCTCGAAGGCCGCCGCCGGCTCGCGATCGAGGTCTCCTCGCCCAAGGCGCTGCTGCCGACCGGGGCGACGCCCCCCTCCGCGTACCTCCGTGCCGCAAAGGCACTGGACGACCTCGCGCGCAACGCCGCCGAGCAGAAGGCCAGGCGTATGGCCGAGGAGGCACGCAGGCTGGAACTCGCGGAGCGGGCGGCCGACGAGGAATCGGCCGCGGAGGAGGCCGCGGAACTGGCCGCGCGGACGGCCGCCCGAGCGGCCGCGAAGACGGGCACGGACATCGACGCGGACAAGAACGCCAACATGGACGCGAACATGGACGCGAACATGGACGTTGCCGTGGACACGGCCGCCCGGACGCCGGAGCCTCGGCGCGGGCATGCGGCGGGCGCGGAGGACGAGCAGCACACCCGCCCGACGACCGCCGTCCCCGTCAGGCGCGCCGCCTCGGTCGCCGCGGCGATCGTGCCGTACGGACAGCGCCGCCGGCCCGGGCCCGGCAAGCGTCGTCCCGAGGGCGGCTTCGACTTCTTCGGCGCGCACCACGGGCACCCGGCCGACGTCACGGCAGCGGGGACGGGCGCGCAGAGGGCGATCGAGGGCGGTGCCGCGGAAACCAAGGCCATTGAGACCGCGGCGGTCGAGGCGAGGGCGATCGAGAGCAGGGCCGTCGAGGCGAGGGCGATCGAGGCCGCGCACAAGGAAGATCTCGCCGATGTGGTGGGCGAGGAGGCGCTGGCCGAGGAACTGGGCGCGACCGGGGGCGCCACGCACGAGCCCGGTGATGTCATCGATCTGACCGTGCACGACGAGACGGAGAAGCTCGACCTGGGCCGCCTGCGGAACGCCGTCAGCACCTGACGGCCCGTCCGCGCCGGCTCCTGACGATGCGGCCCCGGCTTCTGACGATCCGGGGCGGCTCCTGACGGTCCGGCCCGGTCCTGACGGTCCGGCCCGGCTTCTGGACGATTGGGCCCGGCTTCTGACGGTCCGGCCCGGCTTCCGACGATGCGGGCCCGCCGCGAGCGCCCGTGCCCCTGGCCGCCCGGCGGCCTGCCGGGCGCTCGCTACTTGTCGATGTCGCCGACGACGAAGAACAGCGACCCCAGGATCGCCACCATGTCGGCGACCTGGGTGCCCGGCAGCAGCTCGGTGAGGGCCTGGATGTTGTTGTACGACGCCGAGCGGAGCTTCAGCCGGTACGGGGTCTTCTCCCCCTTGGACACCAGGTAGTACCCGTTGATCCCGAGCGGGTTCTCCGTCCAGGCGTAGGTGTGCCCCTCCGGGGCCTTGAGCACCTTGGGCAGCCGCTGGTTGATCGGACCGGGGGCCAGCTCCGCGATCCGGTCGAGGCAGGCGTCCGCCAGGTCCAGCGAGTTGCGCGTCTGGTCCAGCAGCACCTCGAACCGGGCGAGACAGTCACCGTCGGCGCGGGTGACCACCCTGAGCGTGTCCGCCAGCTCCCCGTACGCCAGATACGGCTCGTCCCGCCGCAGATCGAAGTCCACGCCCGACGCGCGGGCGATGGGTCCGCTCACCCCGTACGCGTGCACCGCGTCCGCCGACAGCACGCCGACACCGCGGGTCCGCCCCCGGAAGATCTCGTTCCCGAGCACCAGCCGGTCGTACACGTCCATCCGCGAACGCACCTCGGCGACGGCGTGCCGCACCCGCCCCGGCCAGCCCGCCGGAAGGTCCTCCTTGAGGCCGCCGACCCGGTTGAACATGTAGTGCATCCGGCCGCCGGAGATCTCCTCCATGACGCTCTGGAGTTCCTCGCGCTCACGGAAGGCGTGGAAGACGGGGGTGATCCCGCCGAGTTCGAGAGGGTACGACCCGAGGAACATCAGATGGTTCAGTACCCGGTTCAGCTCCGCGAGCAGTGTCCGGGTCCACACCGCGCGCTCGGGGACCTCCATGCCGAGCATCCGCTCCACGGCCATGACGACGCCCAGCTCGTTCGAGAACGCGGAGAGCCAGTCGTGCCGGTTCGCCAGCATCACGATCTGCCGGTAGTCACGGGCCTCGAAGAGCTTCTCCGCGCCGCGGTGCATATAGCCGATGACGGGTTCGGCGTGCTGGATGACCTCGCCGTCGAGGACGAGCCGCAGCCGGAGGACACCATGGGTGGAGGGATGCTGGGGCCCGATGTTGAGGACCATGTCGGTCCGCTCGGCGGCCCCGCCGACGCTGAAGGTGGTCTCCGTCATCCCCCCAGTATCCCTGCCCCGCGCCCTGCCTCGCCCGTGCCCAGGGGCTGGCCCGTGCTCCGCCTCACCCTCGCCCGTGCCCCGCCTCGCCCGCGCCCAGGGGCCGACCCTGCCTCGTCCGTGCCCCGCCTCGCCCTCGCCCTCGCCCTCGCCCCGCCCGTGCCCAGGGGCCGACCCCGCCTACCCGACCCTCTCCTGGAGCCAGAGGAAGTCACCGAGCCCACCGCCCCGACCCAGCAGTTCCCCCGCTTCCCCCACCGCGGACAGCGCTCGCACATACCCGACGGGGTCCGACGACGCCATCGCCGGCGGCGGGCGCTCGGCCGAGACCCCCAGCGCGCGGAGAGCGTCCCGCTGGGTCGTCAGAACCCCCCGGCCCCCCGCGCACGCGTCCATCGCCACATGCGACGTGAGATCGCAGCTCCCGTCCGGCACCGCCCGGACCTCGCGGCCGGCGCGAAAGCCGGTCAGCGTGCCGAAGAGCGGCCGGGCCTGAGCCGTATGCCCGTAGTCCACCGCCACCGCCAGCCCCGCCCGGAGCGTCGAGACCGCCGCGGCCCACGCCTCGTCGCGCGGACGGCCGATCTCCGCGCGGGCGCCGGGCTCGCCCAGGGGCCACCACCGCTCCAGCCACTCCGCGTCCGCGCCGACCACGGGCGGACCGAGGCGTTCCGTGCCGTCGGGACGGACGAGAACCAGCCGTGGCACCCCGTCCGCGTCGGCCTCCGCGACATCGGCCGGCACATTGTCGAGCCACTCGTTCGCGAAGAGCAGCCCGGTGACCCCGGCGGGCGGCGCGGACAGCCAGACGATGCGCGGATCCAGCCCCTCGGGACGGGGTGCCCGCTCGACCGCGTACGCGCGTACCGGGAACCCCCGTGGCAGGGCCGCCAGCACACCCGTCAACAGCTCGCCCCGCCCCGCCCCCATATCGACGAACGCGTGTCCGTCCTCGCACGCGCCCAGTGCCTCGGCCGTCTCCAGGAACAGCCGCGCCACCGCCGAGGCGAAGAGGGGCGAAGCATGCACGGACGTGCGGAAATGTCCGGCCGGGCCCTCGGGGCGCAGATAGAAGCCTCCCGGCCCGTACAGCGCGGCCTCCGCCGCGTCCCGCCAGGTCAGCCAAGCGTCTCGCGTGTCCGTCTCGTCCGTCACGCCCATCAGTCTCCACCTTGCGGAGTACGCCTCCGCTGTTCGGATCGCTCTGGCGGTTGACCCCTGCACCGTGGAAGCTTCCCTACTCTGGGTTACGTGCAGCGTCTCTATGACTTCCTCCGCAACCACCCCACGGGTGTCGACAGCTTCTGGGCTGTCGTGCTTCTGGCGTTCTCCGTCATGGGTGTGGCGACGAACCGGTACGACGAGCCCGAGTGGGCCGCCGTCCTGGTCGTCCTCGGGCTGAGTCTGGTCGTGGCGCTGCGCCGCCGGATGCCGGAGAAGATGCTGATCCTCGCCGCGCTGCTGGGCGTGGCCCAGCTGGCACTGGACATTCCGGTCCTGCCGGGCGATTTCGCGATGATGGTGATCATCTACACGGTCGCCGCGCAGTCCGCGTCCCGCTGGGCGTCCCGGCTGGCCCTGGTCGGCGGGCTCTGCGCGGCGGCGCTCTCGCAGATCCGCTGGCCGGAGCAGGGCACGAACACCCTCGGCAGGATCTTCTTCGCGATCATCCTGACCGTGCCGTTCGCCCTCGCCTGGACGCTCGGAGACTCGATACGCACGCGCCGGGCGTACTTCCTGCAACTGGAGGAGCGGGCGGCCCGGCTGGAGAAGGAGCGTGAGGCGCAGTCGAAGGTGGCGGTCGCCGCCGAGCGCGCCAGGATCGCCCGTGAGCTGCACGATGTCGTCGCACACAACGTCTCGGTGATGGTGGTGCAGGCCGATGGCGCGGCCTATGTGCTCGACGCGGCCCCCGACCAGGCCAAGCAGGCGCTGCAGACCATCTCCACGACCGGCCGCCAGGCGCTCGCGGAGATGCGGCGGCTGCTGGGCGTGCTGCGGACGGGGGACGACCCGGAGAGCGGGGAGTACGTTCCGCAGCCCGACGTCCAGCAGATCGAGGAACTCGTCGAGCAGGTGCGGAGGTCGGGTGTGACCGTGGACTTCAAGATCGAGGGAACGCCGAGGCAGCTGCCGAGCGGCGTCGAGCTGACCGCGTACCGGATCGTCCAGGAGGCGCTGACCAACTCGCGCAAGCACGGCGGTCCCGAGGTCGGCGCCAGTGTGCGGCTCGTCTACTTCGACGACGGGCTCGGTCTGCTGGTCGAGGACGACGGGCGCGGCGCGGCGCACGAGCTGTACGAGGACGGCGGCGCGGACGGCCAGGGCCATGGGCTCATCGGGATGCGTGAGCGCGTCGGTATGGTCGGCGGCACGCTGGACGCGGGGCCGAGGCCCGGAGGCGGCTTCCGCATCAGTGCCCTGCTCCCGCTGAAACCCGCCTGACCGGGTCCCGGCGACCCGCCCGGTTCTCAGTCGCTCCCCAGCCACGACAGAGTCAGCCGACTCAGGCAACACAGACAGTTCAGAGACAGTTCAGAGACAGCGCAGACAGCGCAGACAGCGCAGACAGCCAGAGACAGAATGAGGATCCTGCCGATATGTCCATCCGTGTGATGCTCGTCGACGATCAGGTGCTGCTGCGTACCGGGTTCCGGATGGTGCTCGCCGCCCAGCCGGACATGGAAGTCGTCGCGGAGGCGGGCGACGGCGCGGAGGCGATCGAGACCCTGCGTTCCACGGCGGTCGACGTGGTGCTGATGGACGTGCGAATGCCGAGGCTGGACGGGGTCGAGGCGACCCGGCGGATCTGTGCCGCCCCGAATCCGCCGAAGGTCCTGATCCTGACCACCTTCGACCTCGACGAGTACGCCTTCTCCGGGCTGAAGGCCGGGGCCAGCGGCTTCATGCTCAAGGACGTGCCGCCCGCCGAACTGCTCGGCGCGATCCGTTCGGTGCACAGCGGGGACGCGGTCGTCGCCCCGTCGACGACGCGACGCCTGCTGGACCGCTTCTCGCCGATGCTGCCGAGCAGCGGAGTCGAGCCGGGGCAGAAGGAGCTGACACGGCTCACCGACCGCGAACGCGAGGTGATGCTGCTCGTCGCCCAGGGGCTGTCGAACGGCGAGATCGCGGCCCGGCTCGTCCTGTCCGAGGCCACGGTGAAGACCCATGTGGGCCGGATCCTCACCAAGCTGAATCTGCGGGACCGGGTGCAGGTGGTGGTGCTGGCGTACGAGACGGGTCTGGTGCGCGCGGGCGGTGGCGGAAACTCTCCTTTGTAGGGTCGTCCGCATGCTTCTGTGGATCAACGGCCCCTTCGGGGGCGGCAAGACCCAGACCGCGTACGAACTGAACCGGCGGCTGACCGGCAGCTTCGTCAGTGACCCCGAGCGCGTCGGCTTTGGGCTGCACGGGATGACCCCACGGGCCCTGCGCGACGACTTCCAGGACCTGCCCGCCTGGCGGCAGGGGGTGTTCGAGGCGCTCGATCTGACGCTGCGGGAGTACGAGGGCGTGGTGATCGCGCCGATGACGGTCGTGGAGCCCGCGTACTTCGAGGAGACGGTGGGGCGGCTGCGGGAAGCGGGGCACGAGGTCCGTCACTTCTCGCTGCTCGCGGAGCGCGAGACGGTGCTGCGGCGGCTGAGGGAGCGCGGGCTGGGGTTCGGCCTCAAGACGGAGAGCTTCGCCGTGAGGCGGCTGGACCTCTGCCTCGACCGGCTGAGGGATCCCCTCTTCGGCGAGCACATCCACACCGACCGGCTGAGCGTGCCGCGGGTGGCGGACCGTATCGCGGCGTCGGCGGGGCTGAGCCTGAGACCGAACACGGACGGGCCGCTACGGCACCGGCTGCGCAAGGCGTGGACGGGGATCAAACACGTGCGCGTCGTCTGAGCGAACTCCCCCGGCCCCGCCCTGCTCCCCCCGGCCTGACCCTGCTCCCCCCGGCCTGACCCTGCTCCCCCCGGCCTGACCCTGCTCCCTCCGGCCCGGCCCTGCTCCCTCCGGCCCGGCCCTGCTCCCTCCGGTCCGGCCCCCTGCTCCCTCCGGTCCGGGTCCGGCTCATTCGCGCCGCTCGCGCCCGCTCACGCCCGCTCGCGTCCCTTCGCGCCCGTTCGGGCTCTTCACCGCAGGACGATCTCCAGGAAGTCGCTGCCCAGCCGGGCCACGGCGGTGACGTCGAGCTGGTGCAGCACATACCGGCCACGGCGGCGGGTGGTGAGCAGCCCCGCCTTCTTCAGCACGGCGAGATGACGGGAGACCTCGGGCGCGGTGATGCCGTGCGCGTCCGCCAGCTCGCTCGTCGTGAAAGGCGTACGGGCGAGATTGCGGCACAGCCGCATCCGCATGGGGTGGGCGAGCGCCTCCATGCGCAGCTTCAGCTGTTCGACGGGCGCGGCGGAGCCGGCCGGCGAGGGCGAACCGATGGGGTAGTGGATGACCGGTCGCCATCCCGGCGCGTACAGCACCATCAGATGCGGCCAGCCATAGCTGGACGGTATGAGGGTGAGCCCCGCGCCCACGGCCGGATCGACGGCGGTCGTCCGTCCCTCGGAGAGCTTGTCGGCGGTGATACGGGAGCGGTCGTCGTCCAGCGTGAGCGCGGGGGAGACGGCCTGGAGGGCCTCGGCGAGGCCCCTGCGACGCAGCAGTTCGGTCTTGTGCCGGGCGTCGGCGGCGAGCTGGGGCGCGACCCTGGCCCATGTATCGGCGAAGAACGCCTCCTGACAGTCTTCGAAGAGCCTGCGCAGCCACGCGCGTACGGAGGCGGGGTCGTTCAGCAGCCGCCTGGTGATCTCCAGCACCTCGGGGCCGCGCGTGGCGGCGATCCCGAGCGCCCGGTCGCGCTGGACGGGGTCGTGGAGGGCGGCCCGCCCGCCCGCGTAGGCGCTCACGCAGGTGAAGTCCAGGGCGGCGGAGACGAACCGCTCGTCGTCGAGCCGGTCCAGGAGGTCCAGCTCATCGGCGAGGGTGGCTCCCGTCCGGCCGCCGGCCTCCGCGGAGGTGAGCCCGGCGAACGGCATGAACACATCCGAGAACGTGGTCCGCCACAGGAACTCCGCCTCGTGCAGCCGGTCCGCCAGATCCGGCTTCAGCCCGGCGGCCGTGGCGGTCGCCCAGCCGTGCAGGCCGGGGTGGTGCCCCGGCTCGGCGAGCGCGTGCAGGGCCACCCCCAGCTCGGCGAGGGGAGAGACGTCGAAGGCGATGCGCTCCTGGGGGAGTCCGCTGATGTCGATGGTCACGCTCACGTGTCCCATGGTGCGGGTTCCGGTACGGAGGCGTGGAACCGGTTGACGGGCCTCGTCAATCGGCGTCACGGCCGCTCCCGCGCGGGCGCGGTGTGACGGTCGTGAACGCGAGAGTCGACTTCGCCGAGCGTCCGACCGACGGGTCGGCGGTCCGGTGGTCCGGTGGTCCGGTGGGCGGTCCGCACACAAGCGCGGACGGCTCTCGACCGTGCCCTGCGAGGCCCGCGCCTGTGAGGCCCGCGACTGCGGGGCCGTCTGCGAGCCGCCGCCCGCTAGCTCTCCACTCCCCTCATGAACCCCGCCACCGCCTCCTTCACATCGGCGGCAGTCCACTGAAGGCCCGGTGAGGCCACCGTCACCTCCGCGAACGAGACTCCGGGCGGGCAGCCCATGGACGACCAGCCGCGGAAGAGAGTCACCCGAGTGTCCTCCGCCTGTCTCAGCGACGCCCTGTCCAGAATGTCCGCCGGATACGGGAGGTGGACGAAGAACTCGTGGGTGTGGGGAACCTCCGGATGCACACGGAACCAGGGGGCGGAGGAGTCGCGGAGGGCGTCGGCCAGGGCGGCGGCGACCACCTTCGCGTGGGCGACGTACGACGGGAGCCGGGGCAGCTCGCGCTCCAGGCCGAGGAGCGCCGAAAGAGCGGCCGGGAACTGCTGGAAGAGCAACCCGCCGTACCGGTGGCGCCAGGCGCGGGCCTCCGCGATCAGATCCTCGGGCCCTGCCAGGGCCGCGCCCGAGAGGCCGCCGAGGGACTTGTAGAACGACACGTACACGCTGTCCGCGAGTGTCGTGATCTCGGGCAGCGAGCGCCCGAAGTGCGACGGGCACTCCCACAGCCGAGCCCCGTCGAAGTGCACCACCGCGTCCCGCTCGCGCGCCGCGTCCACCACCGCCACCAGCTCGTCCCAGGTCGGCAGCACGAACCCCGCGTCCCGCAGCGGCAGTTCCAGCATCAAGGAGCCGAAGGGCTCCTCGAAGCCCCGGATCTCGTCGGCCGTGGGCAACCGGGGCTCGGTCGTCGGACGGACCGTGCGCAGGCCGCTCACCGCACCGAACGCGCCCCGCTCATGCACCTCCGGATGGGCCAGGGGATGCAGCGCCACCGTCGCGTTCCCCGTGCGCCCCGCCCAGCATCGCAGCGCCACCTGCTGGGCCATCGTCCCGGTCGGGAAGAACAGGGCCGACGGGAAGCCCAGCAGCGCCGCGGTCCGCCGCTCCAGTTCCTCCACCACCCCGTTCCCGTAGAAATCCGCCGACTCCGAGAGGTCGTGGACCGCCCCGGCGTCCGCTGCCAGGGCCGTCAGCCGGTCGGCCATGGACCGATCGCCCGCGCTGCGCCACAGCACCCGATCCGACGCCGCCCACGCCGCCCGCAACCGCCTCCGCAGATCCTCCTGCGATTTCCCCGCCCCCAATGCCTCCCTCGCCTCCGCTGCCTCCCCTGCCTCCAATGCCCCTCCCGCCTCCACTCCCTCCGCGCAGCCGGTTTCACCGTCTGCCGCGCCGTCCGCTTCCCGTGCTTCCTCGGCCATGCCGGCCATGCCGAAACCCCCTTTCCTCGCGCGTCGTTCCCCTCCGTGACCGCCACTCCCCGATCACCGTCTCAGCCGCCACCTGGCCACTACCCCAGCCACCGCCCGGCCACCACTCGATCATTCCCGGCACTCCATTTCGCCGTCCACGCCTGTGGATAACTTGCCTGTGGACAGCGGGAGGGGCTCCAGCGGCGCTGGCGTAGCATGACGGAACATCGTCCGGTACCCACCGCGGACTGGAACGGAAGGCCCCACCGCGTGAATGCCACAGCACCACCAGAGTCGCTCGACCCGCGCGACCGCCCCGCCCGTCTGACCGTCGGCGTCGTCGGCGCCGGCCGGGTCGGACCGGTGCTCGCGGCGTCGCTCCAGCTCGCCGGGCACCGGCCCGTGGCGGTCTCCGGTGTCTCGGACGCGTCCGTGCGCAGAGCGGCCGAGCTGCTGCCCGATGTGCCGGTCGTCCCGCCCATCGAAGTCCTCGCCCGTGCCGAGCTGGTCCTGCTGACCGTCCCCGACGACGCGCTGCCCAAGCTGGTGGACGGACTCGTCGAGACCGGCGCCGTACGGCCGGGACAGCTGCTGGCGCACACCTCGGGCCGGTACGGCACACAGGTGCTGGACCCGGCCACGCGCGCGGGCGCGCTGCCGCTCGCGCTGCACCCCGCGATGACGTTCACCGGGACCAGCGTGGACATCCAGCGGCTCGCCGGATGCTCGTTCGGCGTGACCGCGCCCGAGGCGCTGCGGCTCGCCGCCGAAGCCCTGGTGATCGAGATGGGCGGTGAGCCCGAGTGGATCGAGGAAGAGGCGCGCCCGCTCTATCACGCCGCCCTCGCCCTCGGCGCGAACCACCTGGTCACCCTGGTGGCCCAGTCGATGGAGCTGCTGCGCACGGCAGGGGTCGCCGCCCCCGACCGTATGCTCGGCCCCCTGCTCGGCGCGGCCCTGGACAACGCGCTGCGTTCGGGTGACGCGGCCCTCACCGGCCCCGTCGCCCGTGGCGACGCCGGCACCGTCGCGGCGCACATCGCCGAGCTGCGTAAGCACGCGCCGGCCGCGGTCGCCGGCTATCTCGCCATGGCCCGCTCCACCGCCGACCGAGCCCTCGCGCATGGTCTGCTCAAGCCCGAGCTGGCCGAAGACCTGCTCGGCGTCCTCGCGGAAGGCGATCAGCGATGACCCTCGGACAGCGGCTGAGCGAGCGCGCCCCGTCCACAGCCCCCGAACCCGTGGCGGATCCCCACAGGGCCCCCGACGCCGACGCCTCCCCAGCCGCCCGTACCCCCGGCGACCCAGGCGACCCCCGAGACTCCGCCGAACCACGTACCCCAGGCACCCCACCCGCGTCCGGTTCCTCCGCGTCCCGCTCTTTCGCGTCCCGTTCCTCCGCGTCCGGCGTCGAGCTCGTCCCGACCCTCGACGACCTGGAGTACTCCCTCGACCACTTCGCCGTCCCCGGCCGCACCGCCGTCGTCATGACCATGGGCGCCCTCCACGAGGGCCACGCGACGCTCATCCGCGCGGCCCGCGAGCGCGTCGGCCGCAAGGGCTTCGTCATCGTCACCGTCTTCGTCAACCCGCTCCAGTTCGGCGCGGGAGAGGACCTCGACCGCTACCCCCGTACCCTCGACGCCGATCTCGCCACCGCACAGGCCGCGGGCGCCGACATCGTCTTCGCGCCCGCCGCCGAAGAGATCTACCCGGACGGACGGCCACAGGTCCGCATCGCCGCGGGCCCCATGGGCGAGCGCCTCGAAGGCGCCACCCGGCCCGGCCACTTCGACGGCATGCTCACCGTCGTCGCCAAGCTGCTCCACCTCACCCGCCCCGACTTCGCGCTGTACGGACAGAAGGACGCGCAGCAACTCGCGCTGATCCGCCGGATGGTCCGTGAACTGGACTTCCCTGTGGAGATCATCGGCGTGGAGACCGTCCGCGAGGACGACGGCCTCGCCCTGTCCAGCCGTAACCGCTTCCTCTCGCCCGCCGAGCGGGCCACCGCGCTCTCCCTGTCCCGCGCCCTGTTCGCGGCCCATGACCGCCTCGCCGCCCAGCAGGCGCTGCTGGCCAGGGCGGAGGCCGTCCCCGGCACCCGTGCCCGCGCCGAGGCGCTCTCCGCGATGGGCGAGGCCCGCGCCGCCGCCGACGCGGCCGCCGTCGCACAGGCGGCCCCGGGCGGGGCCCCGGCCGTCAAGGCAGCGGCCCGTGCCGTACTCGAAGAGGCCGCCCGCGCCACCCCGCCGATCGCCCTCGACTACCTCGCGCTCGTCGACCCGGCCACCTTCACCGAGGTCCCCGACGACCACCAGGGCGACGCGATCCTCGCGGTCGCCGCCAAGGTCGGCACGACCCGCCTGATCGACAACATCCCCCTCAGACTGGGAGCCCCCTCGTGACCGCCGCGCCCCGGCCCACCGGCATACGGCTGGACGCCCCCGCGCCCGGCTGGGACATCACCGCCGACGTCGTCGTGGTCGGCTCCGGCGTCGCGGGCCTGACCACCGCGCTCCGCTGCGCCGCCGCCGGGCTCTCCACGGTCGTGGTCACCAAGGCCCGCCTCGACGACGGCTCCACCCGCTGGGCCCAGGGCGGCATCGCCGCCGCGCTCGGCGAGGGCGACACGCCCGAACAGCACCTGGGCGACACCCTCGTCGCGGGCGCGGGCCTCTGCGACGAGGAGGCCGTACGCCTCCTCGTCACCGAAGGCCCCGGCGCGGTGCATCGGCTGATCGCGACCGGCGCGCAGTTCGACACCTCCGCCAGCGGCGAGATAGAGCTGACGCGCGAAGGCGGCCACCACCGTCGCCGCATCGCCCACGCGGGCGGCGACGCGACGGGCGTCGAGATCTCCCGCGCACTCGTCGAAGCGGTCCACGACGCGGGCCCCCGAACCATCCGTACGATCGAGAACGCCCTGGTCCTGGACCTGCTCACGGACGCCGAAGGCCGTACGGCGGGTGTCAGCCTCCATGTCATGGGCGAGGGCCAGCACGACGGCGTCGGAGCGGTCCACGCCCCGGCCGTCGTCCTCGCCACCGGCGGCATGGGCCAGGTCTTCTCCGCCACCACCAACCCGGCCGTCTCCACCGGCGACGGCGTGGCGCTCGCGCTCCGCGCCGGAGCGGAGATCTCGGACCTCGAATTCGTCCAGTTCCACCCGACGGTCCTCTTCCTGGGCACCGATTCGGAGGGCCAGCAGCCGCTCGTCTCCGAGGCCGTGCGGGGAGAGGGCGCCCATCTCGTCGACGCGGCCGGCGTCCGTTTCATGCTCGGAGAGCACGAGCTGGCCGAGCTGGCCCCCCGCGACATCGTCGCCAAGGCCATCATGCGCCGCATGCGGGAGCAGGACGCGGACCACATGTATCTGGACGCCCGCCACTTCGGCGAGGAGATGTGGCGGCAGCGCTTCCCCACGATCCTGGCGGCATGCCGGAGCCACGGCATCGACCCGGTCACCGACCCGGTCCCGGTGGCGCCCGCCGCGCACTACGCCTCCGGCGGCGTACGGACCGATCTGCACGGCCGCACCACGGTCCCCGGCCTGTACGCGTGCGGAGAGGTCGCCTGCACGGGGGTGCACGGCGCCAACCGGCTGGCCTCCAACTCCCTCCTGGAGGGTCTCGTCTTCGCCGAGCGGATCGCCGCCGACGTCGCCACGCTCGCCCGCGCCCCACGCGTCCCGCACGCCCCACGCATCCCGCACGCCCCACAGCCCGCGGGCGGCCCCACGGCCCCGGCGACCCCCTCCCTCCTGCCGCTGATCGCTCCCGAGTCCCGCGCCGTGATCCAGCGGATCATGTCGCACGGAGCGGGCGTCCTGCGCTCCGCGGCGAGCCTCGAAGAGGCCGCCAGGGCGCTGGACGAGGTCCATCGCGCGGCGGCCGGGGGAGACAGCCGCGCGAAGGCCGCCGAGCCCGGCGTCGAGTCCTGGGAGACCTCCAACCTCCTCTGCGTCGCGAGGGTGCTGACCGCGTCCGCGCTGGCACGTGAGGAGACCCGGGGCTGCCACTGGCGCGAGGACCGCCCCGACCGCGACGACGCGACATGGAGCCGCCACCTGGTGGTGCGCCTCGCACCCGACCGCTCCCTCGTCGTCCACCGCACCGAGAGCACCGCCTTCCCGCCGACAGCCCCTAGGGAGTCCCTGCCGTGAGCACGCCCGAAGAACGTCCGCAACCCGTGGACGTACCCCTGATCCAGATCGGAGCACCGGCCCCCGAGGCCGGCGGCTGCGGCGACGGCTGCGGCTGCGGGGGTGAGGACGAGGTGTACGAGTGCGGACTCGACCCCGCGCTCGCCGCGCTGCTCGCGGACGCCGGCCTCGACCCCGTACAGGTCGAGGACATCGCCCATCTCGCACTCGCCGAGGACCTCGACGGCGGTACGGATGTGACGAGCGCGGCGACCGTCCCCGCGGACGCGGTCGCGACCGGGGACTTCACCGCCCGCGAGGCCGGTACGGTCGCGGGGCTCCAGATCGCCGAGGCGGTCCTCTCCGTCGTCGCCACGGAGGAGTTCGAGGTCGTACGGCACGTCGAGGACGGCGACCGCGTCGAAGCGGGCCAGAAGCTGCTGTCGGTCACCACCGGCACCCGCGAACTGCTCACGGGCGAGCGCAGCGCGCTCAACCTCCTGTGCCGCCTCTCCGGCATCGCGACCGCCACGCGCGCGTGGGCGGACATCCTCGACGGCACGAAGGCGAAGGTCCGCGACACCCGCAAGACGACGCCCGGCCTGCGCGCCCTGGAGAAGTACGCGGTGCGGTGCGGCGGCGGCGTCAACCACCGTATGTCCCTCTCCGACGCGGCCCTGGTCAAGGACAATCACGTGATCGCGGCGGGCGGCGTCGCGGCGGCCTTCAAGGCGGTACGGGACGCGTACCCCGGCCTTCCCGTCGAGGTCGAGGTCGACACCCTGCACCAGGTGCGCGAAGTGCTCGACGCGGGCGCGGATCTGATCCTGCTGGACAACTTCACGCCCGCCGAGACGGAGGAGGCCGTCGCGATCGTCCACGGCCGCGCGATCCTCGAATCCTCCGGCCGCCTCAGCCTCGACAACGCGCGGGCGTACGCGGAGACGGGCGTCGACTTCCTCGCGGTGGGGGCCCTCACCCACTCCTCCCGCATCCTCGACATCGGACTCGACCTGCGTGAGGCGGACGTCTGATGCTGCTCACCATCGACGTCGGCAACACGCACACGGTCCTCGGCCTCTTCGACGGCGACGAGATCGTCGAACACTGGCGCATCTCCACCGACTCCCGCCGCACCGCGGACGAACTGGCCGTCCTCCTCCAGGGCCTGATGGGCATGCACCCGCTCCTCGGCGTGGAACTGGGCGACGGCATCGAGGGCATCGCCATCTGCTCCACGGTCCCCTCCGTCCTCCACGAACTCCGCGAGGTCACCCGCCGCTACTACGGCGACGTCCCGGCGGTCCTCGTCGAACCCGGCATCAAGACCGGTGTGCCGATCCTCATGGACAACCCCAAGGAGGTCGGCGCGGACCGCATCATCAACGCGGTCGCGGCGGTCGATCTCTACGGCGGGCCCGCGATCGTCGTCGACTTCGGCACGGCGACGACCTTCGACGCGGTGAGCACGCGCGGCGAGTACGCGGGCGGGGTCATCGCGCCCGGCATCGAGATCTCCGTCGAAGCGCTCGGCGTCAAGGGCGCGCAGCTCCGCAAGATCGAGCTGGCCCGCCCGCGCAGTGTGATCGGCAAGAACACGGTCGAGGCGATGCAGTCCGGCATCGTCTACGGCTTCGCGGGCCAGGTCGACGGCGTCGTCCAGCGCATGAAGCGGGAGCTGGCGCCGGAGGAGCCGGAGGAGGTGACGGTGATCGCGACGGGCGGGCTCGCCCCGATGGTCCTCGGAGAGTCCTCGCAGATCGACGAACACGAGCCTTGGCTGACCCTCATCGGCCTCCGACTCGTCTACGAACGCAACATCGCCCGCATGTAGCCCCCAGCACCCCTGCCCCCGGCCTCCTGCCCCTCCGGCCCTCGGCCCCCGGCCCCCCGGCCCTCGGCCGTCCGGCCCTCGCGCGGCCACGGCGGGCGGGCCGCGGCGTGGCGCGGGTTTCCCCCGGGGCTCCGCTTCGGACCCCGCGCCGCCATCGCCGGCGTGGGCTCATTCCGTGCGGGCTCGGCGGGGCCCGTGCGTGCTTCCGGCCGACCGGAGCGGCGGGATTCCGCCGGAACCCCGAGCGGAGCCGGCTCGCGGCAGGCGCGATCGGGCCATCTCGGCCTCCCCGGCACCGGCGGACGGCCCGGAACGCCCCGTGACTCCGGCCGTACGCGGGCCGTACGCGCCGGTCCGGCCGGATCCGGCCGGCCTCTCCGGCCTGCTTCTTCGGCCCACGGCGCGCCCAAAAAGTGCAATTAAGACGATTTTGTCCAATTTGGACGTATCGTTAAGCCATGCCCACGCCATACGGATCCCGCGGCGGCATGGCCTTCAGCGCAGACGAGCTGCGTGTGCTCCGACGCGCCCTCGCCGTTGCCCTCCATCCCGCCCCTCTCGCCGACGAGGACGTCCAGGACTGTCTGCGGCTGGCAGATTCCGTGGACGAGGCCGCGCGCGAGGCCGGACGGCTGCGCGCCTTCCTGCTCGCCGATCTCGCCCGCTACCGCGCCGCGCTCCCCGGCGCGGCAGCGGGCTTCCTGGAGCTGCTCCAGGACGCTCTGGCCGCGGGGTACGACCCCGGGCCGCAGGACCTGGCGGCGCTGCGCACCCTGCGGGGCAACCCGGTCGGCGCGGCCGTCCTGGAGCGCTGTCAGGTGCTCGCCGAACGGTCGGTGCGCGCCCGGCTCGCGGGCGGCCCGAGCCCGGCGGCCGACGCCGCGGCGCCCCCGGCCCCGCGCACCCGCCTCCTCGCGCTGCCCGGCGGTCGCGCCGCGGACGAGCGGCGGCCGAAGCCCGAGCCCGAGCCGCGGCCCCGGCCGAAGCCGCAGACGAGGCCCTCCGCGCCCGGCGAGCGGCCCGTCCCCAAGCCGTCGGAGGTCTTCCCGCCGCGCCGCAAGCCCACGCCTCCGCCGGAGCGTCTCGCCGCGGGCTGAGCCCGCCCCCGCGCGTCGAGGGCGTACGTCCCGGCCCGTCGGTCCGAGGGGCCGGTCCGAGGGTCCGGCCCGCCAGGCCGAGGTCCCGGCCTGCCATGCCGAGGCGCCCCCGTGACTGCGCCACGCGCGCCCGCCGCCGATCGCGGGAGAGCCCTTGGCTACCCTGACAGCCATGGACTACGTATCCGCGCTCGTGCCCCCCGTGGTGATGGCCGTGTTCTTCACCGTCGTGATCGTGACGATCGTCCGGAGCCAGGGCGGCCCGAACAAGGCCAAGGAGGACGCGATCGTCGACGCGGCGATCGCCCGCGCGGAAGCGGCGCGCCAGGCCCCCAGGGCCGACTGACGCCCCCGCGCCCCGGCGCTCACGCGCCCTCGGAGCACGGCAGGACGCATGGCAGGACGCACGGCAGACCTACGGTCGAGACCTAGGTTCGCCTATGCGTCCTTTTTGTTACGTCATTACCGATTATTCCAAGTCATCCCACTATGGTGAGAATGTGCCGCGCCAATTGGGAGATCTCGAAGACGCCGTCATGACACGCGTCTGGCAATGGAACCGGCCGGTAACCGTCCGGGAAGTCCTGGAAGACCTTCAACAGGACCGCTCCATCGCGTACACGACCGTCATGACGGTAATGGACAATCTCCATCAGAAGGGCTGGGTGCGCAGGGAAGTAGAGGGCCGCGCCTATCGATATACGGCGGTCTCCACCCGCGCCGCCTACTCGGCCGCGCTGATGAACGACGCGTGGTCCAAGAGCGACAACGCCGCCGCCGCCCTGGTCGCCTTCTTCGGGATGATGTCGTCGGAGCAGCGGGAAGCTCTCCAAGCCGCGGTCCGAATCGTCGAGGCGGATGTCTCGCAGACCGGCGCAGTTCACGGCGGCCGGGATGAGTCGGCACGCGACGAGACCGTTCACGACGGTGTTCAAGAGCCGGTTCAGGACGCCGTTCAGGGTGCTGTTCCGGACGATGCCGAGGGCCCTGTTCAGGACAGAGTTCACCGCGATGCCCAGAGCCCGGTTCAGGGTGACGAGGCCGCCGACCGTCCCGCGCCGACGGAGCGATAGCGTCGGTCCATGCCTTATCCCGCAGCAAATGCCATCACCGTCCGGCGTGCCAGGACCAACGATGTCGCCTCGGTCCGCCGACTCGTCGATCCGTACGTGAGTGATGGCATCCTGCTCGACAAAGCGACCGTCACTCTTTACGAAGCCATCCAGGAGTTCTGGGTCGCCGAACGCGACGAAGACGGTACGGTCGTCGGTTGCGGTGCCTTGCACGTGATGTGGGAAGACCTCGCGGAAGTGCGCACTCTCGCCGTCGATCCTCTCTTCAAGGGCTCCGGCATCGGACACCAGCTGCTCGACAAGCTGTTGCACACAGCACGTTGGCTCGGGGTTCGCAAGGTTTTCTGTCTCACCTTCGAAGTGGACTTCTTCGGCAAGCACGGCTTCGTCGAGATCGGTGAGACTCCGGTGGACACAGATGTGTACTCCGAGCTGCTGCGTTCCTATGACGAGGGCGTCGCCGAGTTCCTCGGACTCGAACGCGTGAAGCCGAACACCCTGGGCAACAGCCGGATGCTTCTGCACCTGTGATCGCCTTGGGCCTGCGACTAGTGTTGTACCTGGACGCGAACCGGGACCGGGAACCCTATGTCCGAATCGCGCACGTTTCCCGTCTTCTTGAGGTTCTGAACCTCTCCCAAGGGTTTGTGTTTTCCAGGGAAAAGCGGTTTCCTTTCCGCGTACTGCATTTTCGATGAAAGGAAATCCGGTGGCACAGAAGGTTCAGGTCCTTCTTGTCGATGACCTCGACGGCGGCGAGGCGGACGAGACCGTCACGTTCGCGCTGGACGGCAAGACGTACGAGATCGACCTCACCACCGCCAATGCGGACAAGCTCCGCGGGCTGCTGGAGCCGTACGCCAAGAGTGGCCGGCGTACCGGTGGCCGTGCCGCCGCGGGCCGCGGCAAGGGCCGTGCGGCGAGCGACAACAAGAACACCGCGGAAGTCCGCGCCTGGGCCAAGGCCAACGGTTACGAGGTCAACGACCGCGGGCGCGTCCCCGCCACGGTCCGCGAGGCGTACGAGAAGGCCAACGCCTGATCAGCCGCTCTTAATCGGCGTCGGCCGAGTATTCACCGGCTGTGTATCGGTACTGGTTCGCACGGGTATTCGTACGCAGCAATCGGGCCCGGTGGCATTCCGTCGCCGCCGTGTCCAGGAGCCGCACCAGATCGGGGCCGCAGGCCCGGTCCGCTCCCGTGCCGGGCCCGAACGGGGCCAGGACCGGAAGCGTCGGCTCCACCTCACGCCCCGGCACGGGGGGCCGCAGCCATACGGCGGCCCCCCGAGAGCCGGGCCATCCCGGCGGGACGGGAGCGGTCATCCGCCCTCCCGCGCCGAGGGCGGTCAGCCCCAGGGCGATCCCGCTCCACTCCAGCCAGTCGAGCAGTCCCGGCAGCTCTTCCGCGCTCCCCGCGGCCACCAGCAGCCGCATCCGGTCCCCCTCCAGGGCGACGGGCCCGGTACGCGCCGAACGGCGCAGTACGGCCGCCCCGGCGTCGGCGGGCAGCTCCAGTACGTCGAAGCGCAGCCCGGTGAGCAACCGCACCGGCGGAGCGGGCGACCGCACGGCCGCCCGGGAATCCTCCGGTACCGCCCGGGAATCCTCCGGCACCGCTCGCGAACCCTCCACCCCCGCCTGCGGGGCCTCCGCGACCGCCCAGCCGAGCGCCGCCCGGTACCACCGCGCGAGGGACCCGGAGGAGCCCCCACGGCCCGCGGAGGGCGTACGCGGGGGAGGGGCGGCGGTGGCCATACTCCGGGAACTCCCGACCTGTCCGAGGAGTTACGCCGGGTGGAAGGTTGATTTCGGAGGGTGTCCTGATTCTGCGCGTTCGGGTGCGTTCGAGCGCGCAACCTTGTTCGCCCGTAGCTGAGGGAACCAGTGCGCGCCGCATGGACTGTCAGTCCTTACGGGTAAGACATTCCTAGTGAGGAGGGGCGACACGCTCGCAAGGAGGTCTCGCGTTCGCCATCGGCGTACAGAAGGCGCGAGTAACTGCTTGGCCTGCGGGAACATCGTCTCGCACCATCGGGTTTGAGCAGTTGTCGGCGTTCAAGGCTCAGGAGGCCACAGACGGGTGTCGGCAGTTGGAATGAGCGGTCCCCGCTTGCGGGACTAAGCTGCGGAAGGACAGGGAGGGGACCGACCCCTTACTGCCTGACCGCTCTGAGGAGCGATTAACGATGTTCGAGAGGTTCACCGACCGCGCGCGGCGGGTTGTCGTCCTGGCTCAGGAAGAAGCCCGGATGCTCAACCACAACTACATCGGCACCGAGCACATCCTCCTGGGCCTTATCCACGAGGGTGAGGGTGTCGCCGCTAAGGCCCTGGAGAGCCTCGGGATTTCGCTCGAGGCGGTCCGCCAGCAGGTGGAGGAGATCATCGGCCAGGGCCAGCAGGCCCCGTCCGGGCACATCCCCTTCACTCCCCGTGCCAAGAAGGTCCTGGAGCTGTCGCTCCGCGAGGCCCTTCAGCTTGGGCACAACTACATCGGCACGGAGCACATCCTGCTCGGCCTGATCCGCGAGGGCGAGGGCGTCGCCGCCCAGGTCCTCGTGAAGCTGGGCGCCGATCTGAACCGGGTGCGGCAGCAGGTCATCCAGCTGCTCTCCGGCTACCAGGGCAAGGAGGCCGCCACCGCCGGCGGCCCCGCCGAGGGCACGCCCTCGACCTCGCTCGTTCTGGACCAGTTCGGCCGGAATCTCACCCAGGCAGCCCGTGAGTCCAAGCTCGACCCGGTCATCGGGCGCGAGAAGGAGATCGAGCGGGTCATGCAGGTGCTGTCCCGCCGTACCAAGAACAACCCCGTGCTCATCGGCGAGCCCGGCGTCGGCAAGACGGCGGTCGTCGAGGGCCTGGCGCAGGCCATCGTCAAGGGCGAGGTGCCCGAGACCCTCAAGGACAAGCACCTCTACACCCTCGACCTCGGCGCACTGGTCGCGGGCTCCCGCTACCGCGGTGACTTCGAGGAGCGCCTGAAGAAGGTCCTCAAGGAGATCCGCACCCGCGGCGACATCATCCTGTTCATCGACGAGCTGCACACGCTCGTCGGCGCGGGCGCTGCCGAGGGCGCGATCGACGCGGCCAGCATCCTCAAGCCGATGCTCGCCCGCGGTGAGCTGCAGACCATCGGTGCGACCACGCTGGACGAGTACCGCAAGCACCTGGAGAAGGACGCGGCCCTGGAGCGCCGTTTCCAGCCCATCCAGGTCGCCGAGCCCTCGCTCCCGCACACCATCGAGATCCTCAAGGGGCTGCGCGACCGGTACGAGGCCCACCACCGGGTCTCCATCACGGACGAGGCCCTCGTCCAGGCCGCGACCCTGGCGGACAGGTACATCTCGGACCGCTTCCTCCCGGACAAGGCGATCGACCTGATCGACGAGGCCGGCTCCCGGATGCGCATCCGCCGGATGACCGCACCGCCGGACCTCCGCGAGTTCGACGAGAAGATCGCGAGCGTGCGCCGCGACAAGGAGTCGGCGATCGACTCCCAGGACTTCGAGAAGGCGGCCTCGGACCGCGACAAGGAGAAGCAGCTCCTCGCCGCGAAGGCCAAGCGCGAGAAGGAATGGAAGGCCGGCGACATGGACGTCGTCGCCGAGGTCGACGGCGAGCTGATCGCCGAAGTCCTCGCCACGGCGACCGGCATTCCCGTCTTCAAGCTCACCGAGGAGGAGTCCTCCCGGCTGCTGCGTATGGAAGACGAGCTGCACAAGCGCGTCATCGGCCAGAAGGACGCCATCAAGGCGCTCTCCCAGGCCATTCGCCGTACGCGCGCCGGCCTGAAGGACCCGAAGCGCCCCGGTGGCTCGTTCATCTTCGCCGGCCCGTCCGGCGTCGGTAAGACCGAGCTGTCCAAGACGCTCGCCGAATTCCTCTTCGGCGACGAGGACGCGCTGATCTCCCTCGACATGTCGGAGTTCAGCGAGAAGCACACGGTTTCCCGGCTCTTCGGTTCCCCGCCCGGATACGTGGGATACGAAGAGGGCGGCCAGCTCACCGAGAAGGTGCGCCGGAAGCCGTTCTCCGTCGTCCTCTTCGACGAGGTCGAGAAGGCCCACCCCGATATCTTCAATTCCCTGCTCCAGATCCTGGAGGACGGTCGCCTGACCGACTCCCAGGGCCGGGTCGTGGACTTCAAGAACACGGTCATCATCATGACGACCAACCTCGGGACCCGGGACATCTCCAAGGGATTCAACCTGGGCTTCGCGGCGCAGGGCGACGTCAAGTCGAACTACGACCGGATGAAGGTCAAGGTCAACGAAGAGCTGAAGCAGCACTTCCGGCCCGAGTTCCTGAACCGTGTCGACGACACCGTCGTCTTCCACCAGCTCACCGAGGACGACATCATCCAGATCGTCGACCTCATGGTCGCCAAGGTGGACGAGCGGCTCAAGGACCGCGACATGGGCCTGGAGCTGAGCCCCACGGCCAAGGCGCTCCTCGCGAAGAGGGGCTACGACCCGGTGCTGGGCGCCCGGCCGCTGCGCCGGACCATCCAGCGCGAGATCGAGGACGTCCTGTCGGAGAAGATCCTCTTCGGCGAGCTGCGCCCCGGTCACATCGTGGTCGTCGACACCGAGGGCGAGGGTGAGGAGAAGAAGTTCACCTTCCGCGGCGAGGAGAAGTCCGCGCTGCCGGACGTCCCGCCGATCGAGCAGGCGGCGGGCGGCGCCGGGCCGAACCTGTCCAAGGAGGCGTAAGCCCGCACGGGCGCGCGCGCCACAGCGCGCCACAGCTGAGGGGCTGCCCCGGCCGTACGGAGACGTACGGGCCGGGGCAGCCCCTTTTCCCGCGCTGTTCCGGGACCGGGACGGGGCCGGTACGGGGCCGGGGGAGTTCGTCGGGCCCGTCCACGGGGACGAGGGCCCGGCCGGACGCCGGCCGGGGGACGCGGTGGGAGACCTCCTCCCGGCCGCTGCTCTACCTCGCCGCGTATGCGCAGGTCAGGTCATGCCTCGGGCCGAGAAGCACGCCGGTGTCCCGTCTGCCGCCATGGACGGCCATCGGCCGTGTCGAAGAGCAGTTCTGTGGGGCTCACCCCCGTCGCCCGGCCCGAAAGCAGTGGCGTGGACCACATTCGGCTTTCCGAAACCGTGACAAGGCACACAGGCCCAACCGGCCCTACTAGCGGGATTAGGAGCGTCATTCTGGCTTTCGCGGAGTCTTTCGGCGGGGGCCTCGCCGGGACCTTGGTCCCCGCGGGTGGCGGCGGGTGCGGATCCGGGCCCGGAGCCGGGCCTTGGCGGGTCCCCACGCGACGCGCACATGGGGCTAAACCCGTTTCCGGAGAGAAAATGCGGCAAGTCTCCCGCAAGTCGCTCTTTCATGGTCAAAAGGTGTCAAGGGTTGAATTCTCAGCGCTCCGGCTACGACGTAATGTCGTAGTTGAGGCATTTGAGGCGAAGTGACTGCTTCGGTTACCAAGGGATGGCCAACACACCCCGGCGCAATTCCTGTGTCGGGCCCCCATGTGCCCGGAGGCTTTTCGCATATGTCGCGCGTCACTTTCCGTCGTCCCCTTCCGAACGTTCTCCGTAACCGTGCCGCCGTCCTCGCGGCCGGCCTGGGAGCAACGGCCATGCTCGGAACCGGGGCCGCGTTCGCCGCAGGGGCCGGTGCGTCCACGGCGGCGGCCACCCCGTCGACGAGCCCGGCGAAGGTCGTCGCCGCGCAGTCGAGCGCCCAGTCGCAGGCCAAGGCCGCCGCGAAGCCCGTCGCCGCGGAGAAGGCCACGTCCGCCTGGACGAAGCCGGTCAGCTCGTACGCCCTGAGCGCCACCTACGGCAAGGGCGGCAGCATGTGGGCCAGCAAGCACTCCGGCCAGGACTTCGCCGTCCCCACCGGCACTCCGGTCAAGTCCGTGGGCGCGGGCACCGTGGTGAAGGCCGGCCCGAACGGCGCCGGCGACGGCCCCGCGTACGGCAACGCCGTGGTCGTCAAGCACAACAACGGCAAGTACTCGCAGTACGCCCACCTCTCCAGCGTCCACGTCGTGCCCGGCCAGACGGTCAAGGCGGGCCAGCAGATCGCCCTCTCCGGCAACACCGGCAACTCCAGCGGTCCGCACCTGCACTTCGAGATCCGTACGACCCCGAACTACGGCAGCGCGATCAACCCGGTCAGCTTCCTGCGTTCCGTCGGCGTCACCGTCTGACGCGGACTCCCCTGAACCACGGCCCCCGGTGTGCCCGCACACCACCGGGGGCCGTTGTCAGTGCCGCGTGCCGCGTGCTGAGTGCTGAGTGCCGCGTGCCGCAGCTGGGGCGACGGCCGGGCAGGGCCGGACAGGGCCGGACAGGGCCGACGGCGGCGGGGCGGGCCCGGCCGTCGCCTCAGCGGTCCTGCGGCAGCGCCGGGAAGCTGCCCGTGCTCGTCGGAGCGTGCTCCGGCAGCCAGAGGACCGCGATCGCGCCCCCGGACTCGCCGAGCGGCGCGGAGCCCTCCGGCGCGGCATTGCGGAAGGTGAGCCGCGCGCCGAGGACGCGGGCCTGGCCCGCCGCGATCGTCAGACCGAGGCCGTGACCCGTGCCCGCGCGGTCGCTCGCGCCCGTACGGAAGCGGCTCGGACCGTCCCGCAGCAGGGCGTCCGGGAAGCCGGGACCGTGGTCGCGCACCCGGACCACCCGGCCCTCGACCGTGACCTGGAACGGCGGCCGGCCGTACTTGCCCGCGTTGGTCAGCAGATTGAGAAGAATGCGTTCGAGCCGCCGGGGGTCGGTGCTCACCCATGACTCGTGCACGACCTGCACCGCCACCTCGGGGTTGAGCGCCGCGATCCGGCGGGTGACGAACTCGCCGAGGGCCACGTCCTGCAGTTCGGCCCGCTCCGACGCGCTGTCCAGCCTGGCCACCTCCAGCACGTCCTCGACCAGCGTCCGCAGGGCCTGCGCCCGGTCCCGTACCAGCTCCGACGGCCGGCCGGCCGGCAGCAGCTCGGCGGCCGTGAGCAGGCCGGTCACCGGGGTGCGCAGCTCGTGCGCGATATCCGCCGTGACACGGCGCTCGGCCTGGATGCGCTCGTTCAGCGCATCGGTGAGCGCGTCCACCGCACGGGCGAGATCGTTCGTCTCATCGCGTACGACCCCGCCGATCGCGTCCCGGACGCGTACCTCCGTATTGCCCTCCGCGACCATGGTGGCGGCAGCGGCGGCCTTGCGCAGCCTGCGCGAGAGCTGCCCGCCGATCAGCACACCGAGGGCGCAGCCGCCGAAGACCACCGACACCGAGCCGATGATCAGCGCCCGGTCGAGATCATCGAGGATGGTGGCGCTCCGCCCCGCGAACTCGGAGTGCAGCGAGAGCACGTCCCCGTTGGCCAGCGGCACGGCGGCCCAGATCTCGGGCGGGCCGCTGTGGTTGTCCTGGACGAAGGAGCCGCGCCGCTTCTCCTTCATCAGCTCCTGAAGCTCTTTCGGCAGCGCCGGGTCGTTGATCTTGGTGTTGAAGCGGGGGTCTTTGTTCTTCGACGTCTCGTACCAGCGCTGCGCGAGCGCGACACGATCCATCTGGACGTCGCGGGCGTTGTCGAGCATCGACACCTGGGCCGCGTTGTGCACGACAAGGCTCAGCGCTATGGCGATGAGCGCGCCGACGACCGCGATGGCGATGCTGATCTTCCACCGGACGCCCGTGCGCACGACGAACCGCTTCATGCCCTGAGGACGCTTCACGACCGGGAACCGGTTCATGCGGGTGGACTGATTCATGCCTGCGGACTGATTCATGCCTGCGGGCCGGCTCATGCCCGTGGGCCGGTTCGTGTCCCTGGGCCGCTTCATCTCCCCGGGCCGGTTCGGCCTCATGCCCTGAGCTTGTAACCGAAGCCGCGGACCGTCTCGATCCGGTCCTGGCCGATCTTGGCGCGCAGCCGCTGGACATGGACGTCCACGACCCGCGTGTCCCCGCCCCAGCCGTAGTCCCAGACCCGTTCCAGCAGCTTGTCCCGCGAGAGCACGGTGCCGGGAGCGGACGAGAACTCCAGCAGCAGCCGCATCTCCGTGGGCGTCAGCGCCACCGGGCTGCCCCCCTTGCGGACCTCCATGCCCTCCGTGTCGACCTCCAGATCGCCGAAGGTCAGGAGAGCGCCGTCCGCACCCTGCCCCCGCTCCCCGGATTCGCCGCCGCCCGCGTGGCCGAAGCGGCGGAGCACCGCGCGGATACGGGCCACGAGCACCGCGCCGTCGAAGGGCTTGGTGACGTAGTCGTCGGCCCCCGCCTCCAGCCCCAGAACCACATCGATCGAGTCGGCGCGTGCCGAGAGCATGATCACGGGAACGGCCGACTCGTCCCGGATGCGCCGGCACAGGCTCACTCCGTCGAGTCCCGGCACCATCACATCGAGCAGGGCGATGTCCGGGCGGTTCGCGCGGAACGCCTCCAGGCCCAGCAGCCCGTCCGGCATCGCGGTGACCATGAAGCCCTGGCGCTCCAGTGCCAGCTGGGTCGCCTCCCGGATGACATCGTCGTCCTCGACGAACAGGACATGCGTCTCGGCCATCCGGTGCTCTCAGTCCTTCGTCGTCGGGGCGGGGACGAGAGGCTCGGGCTGGAGGAAGCCGCCTCCGCCGTCGGCCACGGAACCCCGGTACTCGTTGCGTACCCAGTGCAACCGTACGAACTTGCCGTTCGACCAGTGGTAGGTGGTCACTTCCTCGCCGGACGGCTCGTCGACCGAGCCCCCTTTGTCCCACACCTGTTTGGTGACGACCAGATCGCCCCGGTCGATCTCGGAGACGACGGCGGGCTCCTCGGAGACGAAGACGGTCTCGTACGTCTGCCCGGTCATCCGGTACACATACGTCCCGAGGCCGACCGCGTCTCCGCAGCTCAGGACGTTGATCACAATATCGGGCGAGGTCCCCCCGGTCATGTTTCCGTACGAGGTGTCCACCGGGTACTCGGCGCCGCCGCAGGGCTTGAGCTGGTCTTTGATGTCCTTGCTGACCTGGGGGTCGTTCTTGATCAGCTGTACCGGGTCGATCTCCCTGCCGAAGGCCGTGGAGCCGTCGCTGGGCGAGGCCGGGGACGGGGCGCCGCCCCCCTTGGCGCTGTCCTGGGCCGCGGCCGAGCCCTCGTCCTGCACCCCCGTGCCGCCCGCGGAACAGGCGGCGGTGAACAGCCCGACGACGGCGAGCCCGGCAATCGCCGTCGTGCCCGCCGCCATCGTCACCCTGCCGCGTCTGTCTCTCAGGCCGCGCACCGCTCCTGCCCCCGTCCGTCCTGCCTGCCGTGTGGCCGTCGCCGCCGCCGGATCCCGCCCCGCACGGGAGCGACGCGCACGCCGGGCGCCCGGCGCTCCGAATCCCGGTTCTCCCGGTCCCGGCGCGCCTGGTCTTCCCGGCTCTCCCGGCCCTCCTGGTCGCGGTGGTCCGCGGCCCGGCTCTCCAACTCCTGACGGAGCCGGGCGAGGGCCCGGTGCAGCGTGCTCTTCACCGTACCGGTCGACATGCCCAGCGCGGCAGCGGTCTCCTCGGTGCTCATCTGCTCCCAGTGCCGCAGTACCACGACACTGCGCTGCTTGGGAGCCAGCACCTTCAGGGCATCCATCAGCAGGGCGCGGTCCGCGCGCTGGTCGCTGCCGTCGTCGATGGACGCGTCGGGCAACTGCTCGGTGGGAACCTCTTCGAGTCTGCGGGCACGCCACCACTCCGTACGCGTGTTGATCATCACACGGCGCAGATAGGCGTCGGCGAGCGACTTGTCGGCGATGCCGTCCCAGCGGCCGTACGTACGGACGAGTGCGGTCTGTAGCAGGTCCTGGGCGTCGAGTGGGTCGGGCACGAGCCGCCGGGCGCTGCGTAGCAGGGCCTCCTGCCTGGTGCGTACGTACTCCTCGAACTCAAGCACCTCGCCGTGCGCCATGCCAACCGCCTCCACCCCGTGTCAGACCGTGTTCCGGTGGGCGTGGTTCGCTCGCCCTCCTGGTACGTCTCAGAAGTTACGGAGCGGTTGTCACGAGCCTGTACAGCACAGCCATCAGCGGACGCACGGCCATCCATCGGTTGTGTAACAGCGAGCGTTTCAGGGGTGGTGGTGGGTGGGTAGAAGATCGCGCCGACCAGATGGAGTCACGGTGGGGCAGGGGAGGTCACCGCAGGTCGCCGCAGGTGCGGCGGGGCGTATCGCGGACCGTTCGACGGATGTGGTGGGCGGGTCGGGCGGGCATGGCGGGCAGGGGCAGGGGGCCGGGAGAAGCAGGTGGCCGGGGAGGAGAAGCCGGACGGGCGGGACCAGGAGGCCGGGCGGGTGAGGAGTGGAAGGCGGGCGGGCCGGTGCGGGTACGCGCGGCGAGAAGCCGGGCGGGTGCGGGACTCGAGACGAGAAGCCGGGCGGGTGCGGGACGCGCGGCGAGAAGCCGGGCGGGTGCGGGACGCGCGGCCGGCGGGCCGGGATCAGCCGGGGAGCCGGTACATCCCGCCCGCCAGCGGTTCCACGAGCCCGTCGGCGACCAGCCCGTCCAGCGACCGTGCCCGCTGCACCGGCTCGTGCCAGACCGCGTCCAGCGCCGACTGCGGCACCGGATCCTCGGCCTCCCGCAGTACGGCGAGGAGCTTGCCGCGCACCTGCCGGTCGGTGCCCGCGTAGGTCTGGCCGCGGCGGGCCGCGCCCTCGTGTGCGGGTTTCCCGGCCAGCCGCCAGGCGCACTGGGCGGCGATGGGGCAGCGTCCGCAGTCCTCGTTGCGCGCCGTGCACACCAGAGCGCCCAGCTCCATGGAGGCCGCCGCCCAGCGGGCCGCGGTCTCGTCCTCCTCGGGCAGCAGGGCCCGCGCCAGCTTCCGCTCGGCGGCCGTCGTCGCCGTCGGCGGGTACTGGATGCCCGTCGCCGCGCGCGCGAAGACCCGCCGCACATTGGTGTCGAGCACGGCATGCCGCTGTCCGTACGCGAAGGAGGCCACCGCCGCGGCCGTGTACTCGCCGATCCCGGGCAGCGCGAGCAGCTGCGCGTGATCGCTCGGCACATCGCCGCCGTGCCGCTCCGCTATCGCCTGCGCGGCTCCGTGCAGGCGCAGGGCACGGCGTGGATAGCCGAGCCGCCCCCAGGCGCGGACGGCCTCGCCCGCCGCCTCGGTCGCGAGATCGGCGGGACGGGGCCAGCGGGCGAGCCAGTGCTCGTAGACGGGGAGCACCCGGCTGACGGGGGTCTGCTGCAGCATGAACTCGCTGACCATCACACCCCACGCGCCCGCCTCGGGACGTCGCCAGGGCAGATCGCGGGCGTGCTCGTCGAACCAGGCGATGACAGGGGTGTGGAGGGACACGGCGTCGGCGGCGGTGAGGCCCGCGGCCGGCTCACTGGCGGATTCTGTCGTGGTCTCAGTAGTCATGGCTCTGTGATCCTGGCACGTCCACAGGAGCGGTTGGCGCACCCGCTCCGGGCCATGGGCTAAGCGGCGGAAGGGCATCCGGCCGTCTGGCGCAGTGCACGCGTCACGGCCGCGCCCCTGCCGCCCCGGAGCCTCTCCGCCCGCCGCCCGGCTTCTCGCGGGCCCTCGTCGGGCCCCTCATCAGGGGTTCAGCGCCTCCCCGCCCCCGCGTGGCGCTTCCCGGACATCCGCGCGTCATCCGGGGCTCCCGGCCCCCGTCCCGGACCGGCGAACCAGAGCACCACGCCCGTACGGCTCGTCCGCAACGTCGTGAACAGCGATGTCGCCGGCCGGACCATCACCGTCGTGAAGGCCGCCGCGACCACCCCGCCGAGGACCAGGCCCACGATCACATCGTGCGGATAGTGGACCCCGACGAAGACGCGGGAGAACGCCATCAGCACCGCCATCGGCACGGTCAGCAGGGCGATCCTCGGCCAGGCCATCGCGAGGGCCACCGCCGCGGCTCCGGCGATCGAGGCGTGATTGCTCGGAAAGGACCAGTCGCCGGTCGGGGGACACGACACCAGGGACGCCGCCGCGTCCGTGACCGTACGGCAGGGGCGTTCCTCGTCGAAGACGGTCTTGAGCGACTCGCTGACGACATATCCGGTCGCCGTCGACAGCGGGGCGAGCACCGCGACGGCTATCGCGCGCGAACTCCCGCCGCGCGCCCGCCACCAGGCGACGACGAAGAGTACCCCGAAGAGCAGAAGACCCGCCTCGGTCCAGAGTTCGGCGAGATGCTGAAACCAGGTGGGTGTGCGGTGGGCGAAGTCGGTGATGTCGCGGTAGAGCCCGCTCGTGATGCTGCTGTCCATGGTCACGGACCGTACCCGGTGGGCCGCGTCGGTCACCCATGGCGATGGAACGGGGCTATCCCCGACGAAAGTAGGGGGTTCGGACGGTATGTCGATCGCCGAGCCGTGATGATGATCGGTAGAACTTGCGAAGTAGGCGGCGGGTGGGACAGGAGTTGGCCGCGTTCTCTCGTAGAGTTTGACGCGTGGGATCTCTGCGCAATCCGATCGGGCCGCTCCCCTCCTCCATCTACTGGCGACGGAGGGCAGTCGCGCTGTCCCTGATCGCGCTCCTCGTGGTCCTGGCCATCTGGGCGCTCAGCCGCGGCGGGGGAGGTGGAGGGAGCGACGACAAGGCCAACGGCAGTGGCGCGCCCGCCTCTTCGATCACGCCGGGCCCCTCTCCGTCGGGCTCCGCGATCAGCGGGCAGCCGGGCGGACGCGAGGACGGCGGCACCGGCAGCGACAACGGCGGTTCGGGCAGCGGCGGTTCCGGCGGCGGTGATACGGGCACGGGCGGAGCGGCCGGCAACGGAGGCCAGGGATCCGGCGGTGGCCACGGTGCGGGCGGCTCCGGTGACGGCGGGGCGGGCGCGGGCGGTTCGGCCGGCGAGCGGGTCGCGGCCGGTTCGAATCTGCCCAACTGCGCTCCGGGCTCCCTGAAGTTGGGACTGAGCAGCGCCAAGGTCGCGTACAAGCCGGGGGAGAGGCCGTCGTTCCGGCTGAAAGCCTCCAACACGTCGGCGACGACGTGCAAGGCGGACTTCGGCCCCAAGGCGGCGGTCTTCATGATCATCAACGCCGATGACGAGGAGGTGTGGGCCTCCGACGACTGCCCGAGCGGACCGGGGAGCCTGCTGCTGAAGGTTCCGGCCAAGTCGACGATCACGCACACCGTGCAGTGGGACCGCAAGCAGAGCGAGCCGCAGTGCGCGACACCGCCCGCAGGGGCGGTGGCGGCGGGTACGTATCTGGTGGAGGCGAGCTTCCCGGGCTCGACCGTTCTGCCCACGTCGTTCCGGCTGGACAAGGACTGAACCCCGGCCGCGGCTGAGCGGGCGTCGCCGCAGGGTGCCCTCCTGCCGTACGGCATTCCGGCGCTCTCTCTCGGGCTGAACGCCGAACGCTGAAACCTGAGCTGACGGCTGAACTGTCAGGCGAACGCCGACGTCGCCTTCCCGACGTCACGCACCGCCGCCGCCCGCACCGCACGTCGCGGCCCGGCAGACCCTCCTGCCGCCGCACCAAGCGAGCGGTCATGGCGAACTCGGCTGCCGATCCCTCACCGGGCGACGCCCGCGACCGGCGCCGACGACGTCGGCACGGAAGCGCACCGCACGGAAGCGAACGGCACGGAAGCGCACGGCACCGAGCCGGCTGTGGACGCGTTCCGGCGTTCTAGTGTCCTGAGTCTTTATTTCGCTATAGAAGTAGGCTGGGCTCATGGCGCGTATGGGTCGGCCGACGGTCGAGGTGGTTCTGGCGGATGAGGA